>NZ_JAAGPO010000034.1:0-71043 GCF_017104825.1 Burkholderia sp. Ac-20345
TGGCGGCGCGGTGGCCGGCGTCGTGACCGAGCGCGGCACGATTCGCACGCGGCGCGTGATCTGCGCGGCCGGCGCGACCAGCTTCCGGCTGCTCGACGGCGTCGGCATCCGGCTGCCGCAGCAGGCCGTGCGCGGCACCTGCATGCGCACCAATGTGGTGCCGCCGGTGTCGGCGTCGACGGTGTGGGGCCACGGCCTCGGCATCCGGCAGCGCAAGAACGGCGCGATCAATCTTGCCGACGACATGCAGGTCGACGTCGACCTGACGCTCGGCCACCTGCGCGGCTTGAGCCTGTTCTGGCCGGAATTCTGGTCGCAGCGCGACAAATTCCGGCTGCACGTGAACGGGGCTGCGTGGCGCGAGGCGCTTGCCCGCATCAACGGCGCGGCCGGGCCGATCGAGCCGCGCGATCCGCAGCCGCAGCCGAATCGCGCGCATGCGCCGCGCGCGCTCGCGAAGCTCAAGGCGATCTTCCCCGCGCTGAAGGACGTGCAGATCGTCGAGGCCTGGGCCGGCTTGATCGACGTGCTGCCCGACGGCATTCCGGTGATCGATGCGCCGGGCACGCCGTCCGGGCTCGCGATTGCGACGGGGTTCTGCGGCCACGGTTTCGCGATGGGGCCGATCGTCGGGCGGCTGCTTGCCGAATGGATCGACACGGGCGCGCCGTCGCTCGACCTTTCGGCGTTTCGCGCGCAGCGCTTCGTCGATGGAACGATGGTGCGGCCGCGCAGCATGCTGTAACGGACGAATCGACGCGATGACGTCGGCCGGTCGCGGCCGACCCATCGTAGAATCGAGCCCGCATCCTTCAGGAGATTCCCCGTTGGCTTCGCCCTCCGCCCAGCGCCGCTCGTTGCGCTCACGCCTGCGTCGCGCCCGCAATCCGTGGCAGGCGCCGCGTGCGCGCACGCTGTTCACGCGCCCCGCGACGTCGCCGCGGCGCACGCTGCTGTTCCGTATCGGCGCGGTCGTGCTGCTGTGCACGCTCGCGTTCCTCGTGCTGTATCTCGATCGCGACGGCTTGCGCGATTCGACCAAGAGCACGCCGATGACCGTCGCCGATCTCGTGTACTTCACGATGGTCACGGTCGCGACGGTGGGCTACGGCGACATCGTGCCCGTCACCGCGCGGGCGCGGCTGATCGATGCGTTCTTCATCGTGCCGATCCGCATCGTCATCTGGTTCATTTTCCTGGGCACGGCGTATCAGTTCGTGATCCAGCGCGTCATCGAGGAATTCCGCATGAAACGCCTGCAGAAGCAATTGTCCGATCACATCGTCGTATGCGGTTATGGCCTGTCGGGGTCGATCGCGGTGCGCGAACTGCTCGAAAGCGGTGTCGATCCGGCGACGCTCATCGTGATCGATTCGCAGCAGCAGGCGATCGAGGCCGCGACGTCGCTCGGCGTGGCGGGCTTGCTCGGCGATCCCGCACACGAGGATCTGCTGCAGCAGGCACAGGTGCGCGAAGCGAAGGCCGTGATCATTTCGGTGACCGACGATCCGACCGCGATCCTGCTGACGCTGTCGGTGCGCAGCATCGCGCCCGATACGAAGATCGTCGTGCGGATCCAGGAGAACCTGTACCAGCGGCAACTGCGGCAGGCCGGCGCCGACGTGATCGTGTCGTCGACGAAGATCGGCGCGCTGCTGCTCGCAGATGCCGTGCACAGCCGCTATATCGTGCCGTTCGTGAACGACATGCTGTCGACCCGCGGCCGCGCGACGCTGCTGGAGCGCGAGGCGATGCCGCAGGAGATCGGCTGCATGACGAACGTCGTGCCGGGCGCGATCGTCGTCGGGCTCGATCGATGCGGGAAGATCTTTTCGTTCTACGAGGATCCGCCGTGCCGGATCGAGGCGGGGGATACGCTGGTCGTGATCCAGTCGGCGCGGATTCCTGATCCGGATATTTGAGCGTGTTCAGATCGATGTGCACGCGGCGAGCGCCCGCACGTCAGGAACATGCTCGATATCCATCACCAGCGCCTTGAGCTGATGCACCTTGTCGCGAGGCAACGCGATCGACGCGTTGTCTTCAAACTTGCCGATGATTTCTGCCTCGCTCGCCGGGTTGGCCTGCGCGCCGCGATTGGCCACCATCCGATGCTCGAAGGTCCGGGCATCCTTCAGCCTGATCCTGACCCACCCGGGGAATGAACCGGGATAGCCGGTATCGTCGGACTCCGTGAATTTCAGCCTTCGGGCCAGCTTCAGGATGCTGTCGTCCTTGATGGTTTCGTCGCTGAACTCCCGGAGTCCGACCTTGCCCCGGTGCAACATCACCGACACGACATAAGGCAGGCTGAACTTCGCCGTGTACGCCGTTTTCGGCTCGTAGCGATCTTCCCGCGGGTGGCAAAGAAGCTCCGCCTGCATCGGTGAAATGACGCATTCGATTTCGTCGATGTCATCCAGCGAAAACGGATTCGCTTGGCGGATCTCCTTCACGCAATCGAGAAACGCCTGCGTGTGATGGCAGCAGGGGTACAGCTTGTACGCGATGTCGTTCACTTCCCACGTGGTCCCGAGATTGGCTACGGCCTTTTTCAGGTCGTAGTTGCCCTCCGGCAGAAAGGAATTGAAGAAGCCGTATCGCCCCTCGAACACGGTGTTCGGGCCCGTGACGCCTTCCTGCGCCAGGATGCTCGCGATGATCCCGCTGTACGCCGCCCACCCGGGCTGAATCTGCTTGAGCGAAGACTTCGCATTCAGGCATTCGAGGATGCCCGACGCCTGGCTCCCCGCGATGCCCAGCGCATTGCATTGCACGCCGGCGTCCAGGCGGCTCAGCTTGCCGGCGATCAAGACCGCGCCGAAGATCCCGACCAGCGACGTGGCGTGGTAGCCCCTCATGTGGAAGATGCCGGGCGCGGCCATGCCGAGCCTCGTCGTCGTTTCGTAACCGGAGACGACGGCAGTGAGGAAATCCCTTCCGCTAGCGCCGACCGATTCCGCGACGGCGAGGCTCGCGGGCACGACCACCGAACTGATATGGATCACCGAACCTTGATGCGTATCGTCGAAGTCGGGCCCGTGGGCTGCGCTGGAATTGATCAGCGCGGCGGCGGCAGCGGAAAACTTGCCCGTGCCGCCGATGATGGACGATTCCGGGTGCGTGCCGATGCGCGCCATGGCTCGTTTGACCGCCTGGGCCGTGTCGTCTTGCGATGCGGCGAGGCAGATGCCGATCGTGTCGAGCACATGCAGCTTGGCGTTGGCCAATGCGTCGGCGGGGATGTCGGAGAAATCGAGCTGACGGGAGAACTGGATGAGTTGTTCGGAGAGAGTCATGTCAGGCATTTCGCAATCTCGCATGCAGTGAGCGGTTTTCCTGGTTTCGGGGTTCGCGGGGCGGCGTGGCGATGGGGTCAACGCGTGGGCGTCCCGCTCGTTTCGCGGCGCGGCAATGCGTCTTCGCGGATCATGGCGGCCGCTTTCTCGCCGATCATGATGCAGGGCGCGTTGGTGTTGCCGGCGTTGATCGTCGGCATGATTGCGCCGTCGGCGACGCGCAAGCGCTGTACGCCATGAACCCGGAGCCGCGCGTCGACGACAGCCATCGCATCCACACCCATCTTGCAGGTTCCGACCTGATGCCAGCCGCAATTGCCGATGGTCTTGAGATGCTCGAGCAAGCGTTCATCGGTGGTGGCACCGGGGCCCGGCGAAATCTCTTCGACGACGCGCTCGGCCATCGGCCGGGCAGCCATGATTTCGCGCATCCGGCGCACGCCGCGCAGCGTGCGGATCGCGTCGTCCGGTGCCGCCAGATAGTTGGGCTGGAAGACAGGCGCTTCGAGCGGATCGGGAGAGGCGAGGTCGACCCAGCCGCGCGAAGCCGGATTGAGCAGCACCACGCCGGCGCTGAGGCCGGGGAAGCTGTCGACGATGACGGCGCCCTTCGGATGGAAGGTGTAGGACAGGGGCCGCAGCACCAGTTGCAGATCGGGCTGCCCGATCTCCGCGGAGCTGCGCACGAAGGCCGCGCCTTGCGACGCGGAGATCGCCAGGACGCCGGTGCGCGTCAGCAGATAGCGCGCACCTTCGACATATTTGCGCAACCCGGAAAGACGCTGGTTATACGAGCTGCCCGGCGTGACTTTCCAGATCATCGGCGCAAACCAGTGGTCCTGGAGGTTTTGTCCCACGCCCGGCAGGTCCACGCGCGTGTCGATGCCCCTGGCCTGCAGTTTCGCGCCGTCGCCGATGCCCGACAGCATCAGCAGGTGAGGCGAATTGAGCGAGCCTGCCGAGATCACGATTTCCCGCGCAGCCTCGATGATGCGCCGCTCGCCGTTCTGCAGGATCTCGATGCCGGTCGCCACGCTGCCTTGCATCACCACGCGCAGGACGCGCGCATTGCCGAGGACCGTCAGGTTGCGGCGCTGCAGGTGAGGCTCGATGAAGGCGTTGAAGGATGTCTCGCGGCGTCCGTCGCGGATCGTATGCTGCTGAAAGTCGACGCCCTCGTAAGGCGGCGCGTTGAGATCCTCGATATGCGGAATGCCGATACTGTCGGCGGCGCGAATGAAATCCTCGATCGCGGGGCTGCGGGTAACGGGATCGGAAACCCGCAGCGGGCCGTCTGCGCCGTGATATGCGCTGGCGCCCCGGGCATTGGACTCGGAACGCTTGAAGTAGGGCAGCACGTCTTCCCACCCCCAGCCGTCGTTGCCGAGGCTTTTCCAGCGTTCGTAATCCAGCGGATTGCCGCGGATATAGACCATGCCGTTGACGGCGCTGGTGCCGCCCATCGTGCGCCCGCGCGGCCAGTAGATCTTGCGGTCGTGAATCTGCGGGCCGGCTTCGGTGAAATACGACCAGTTGTAGCGCTTTTCCAGGAACAGCCGCCCCATGCCCGCCGGCGAGCGAATCCAGAAATTGTCGGCCGGCCCGCCTGCCTCGATCAGCAACACCCGGTTCTGCGGATCTTCCGACAGGCGGCTGGCAACAGGGCAGCCCGCCGAGCCGGCACCCACGACGATGTAGTCATAAATTTCCATGCGCGTTTTCCTTGTGCCCGGGAAGGGCTTCATCTAGCCGGGGCGGCTTCAGGTCGACAGTTGTTCTGCATGACTGACCGGTAAGCCGATCGATTTGATTTCGACATAGCCATCGAAGCCTTCGATGCCGGCCTCGCGGCCGATCCCGGACTTCTTCCTGCCGCCGAGCGGCGAGTGATAGCCCGCGCTGGCACCGTTGATATCGATCGCACCGGTCCGGATGCGTCTGGCGACATTCACCGCCCGTTCGGTGTCGGCGGAGAACACGGCACCGTGCAGTCCATAGGCCGAGTTGTTGGCGATGGCCACGGCTTCGTCGTCGGTGTCGAAGGACAGGATCGAGATCACGGGGCCGAAGATTTCTTCCTGCGCGATCACCGCATCCTGGTCGACGTCGGCGAAGATCGTGGGCTCCACGAACCAGCCGCGCGTGAGCCCCTTCGGCCGGCCGCCGCCGAGCACGAGCCGGGCTTCCTGTTTGCCTTTCGCGATATAGCCTTCGACCCGGTCGCGTTGACGGGCACTGACGAGCGGCCCGATCTGGGTCTGCGGATCGAACGGATCGCCGACCGGCATCGAGCGAACCATCTCGACGAACGCGTCGATCAGTTCGTCCTTGCGGTGTTTCGAGACGAGCAGCCGCGTCTTGTTGCTGCACACCTGGCCGGAATTGCGCAGCGAGCCCATCCGCAGCGACTCCACCGCCTTTCCGATATCGGCATCGTCGAGCACGACGGCGGGCGATTTGCCGCCCAGTTCCAGCGTGACGCGCTTGATCTCGTTTCCGCACAACGCCCCGAGGCGCTGGCCGGCGGCGCTGGAACCCGTGAACGACACCTTGTCCACCTCCGGATGCATGCAGAGGTACTCGCTGACCTCGCGGTCGGCAGGGAGCAGGTTCAGCACGCCCTTCGGCAAACCGGCCTTCTGCGCGAGTTCGGCCAGCAGATAGGCATCGAGCGGCGTTTCGGGCGCGGGCTTGAGGATGACGGTGTTCCCGGCCAGCAGCGCCGGGGCGAGCTTCATGACCGCGATCTGCAGCGGTGCGTTCCATGGCACGACAGCGGCGACGACGCCGAGGGGTTCGCGTAACACGAGGCCATTGCCCGTCGCCGTGGTGCGCACCTGCGAAAACGGATAGTGCGGCGCCACCTCGAGGAACATGCCCAGCATGCTGACGGGCCCGCCCGCCTGCATCCATCGCGAGATCGAGATCGGGCAGCCCATCTCCTCGGTGACGAGGTGCGCGATCAGGCTTTCATGCTCGATCAGCAACTCGCGCAACCGGGCCATCACGTCCATTCGCTCGTGCAGCGACATGCGTGGCCACGGGCCGTGGTCGAATGCACGACGCGCAGCGGCGACGGCGGCATCCGCGTCCACTATCGACGCGGAGATGACGCTGGCCATCTTCTCCTCGGTCAGCGGTGAAACGAGATCGACGAAGTGCGTGGAGTCCGGGTTGACCCACGCTCCATCGATGTACAGCCGGTCGTGTCGGCCTTCCCAGATCATGATTGTTCTCCTCCCGTCGCGCTCAGCCCTTGATGTACTGGTCGAAGTTGTCGCCGAAGCTCGCGCCCGCGCCGAGCGGTTCGGCGCGGACGACCGCGGCCAGCAGCGTGGCCGGCTCGCCGCCGGTTTCGCGCCAGCTGTGCTTGACCCCGCGATCGACGATCAGGTCGCCTGCCTTGAGTTCCACGCTACCCGTTTCGAGTTCGAGGAGCACCTTGCCGCTCAGGATAACGACATAATCGATCGTGTCGGTCGTATGCCAGGCCGACGGCGCATCGGATGCGGACGGAGAAAACAGCAGGAAGAAGGTCGAGCTGGAAAAGGTGTCCGTCCCGAACGGCGCCGCCGCCTCGTCGTTGCCGGCGTTGCTGACCGGATAGCCGTCCGTTTTCCAGATCACGGCCGGAACGCCCTGGCACGCGGGAATCCGGTTCAACGTGTTGTCGGATACCACGCAGGACTTGCCTTCGTTGTCGAGGCCCGTGACGATGCGGCGATGGGTGAATGCCATTGTTTTCTCCTGATACGCAGCGAAAATTTCCGATCGGCGATCGATCGGTTCTGGAAATCCGGAACGGATGGGAGAAGGCTATCGGGTGAGGCAGCGCATGTCTGCTACCTGCCGAGGGGGCGCAAATACCCTAGGTCGTCGTTCGTATTGCCTCTGCGTGACCGGTTTCGTTGAGCCGAATACGCGGCAACTTGCCTGCCGGGTGTCCCGGGAAAGACGCGACTACAGCGAAACGGAGAGCGACGTGATGTCTATGTCGGCACGCTGGAATGCTATTCTTTTCGGAAAGACATGACTCGAACGAATCATGGAGACAGACGTGGGTACCAAGGTAGAAAGGTCCGCTTCTTCAGCGATGGCGAAGGACTTGCGATGGAGTACCGGCTTCCAGTGGAACAGCCTGCTGGCTTCTTTCGGGCGTCCGACATTCGAAGTCGAGGTGACGCGGCTGCTGGTCGAGGCGCTTGGTGTCGACCAGGTGCATATCTTTCGCGGCACGGTCGACGAACCGCAGATCGTTGCATCCATTTGCGCGAGCGGAACCGGAAGAGCCGAGCAGCAGAGCGAACGCTATATCGATCAGAAAGTGTGGCGCTTCGATTCCGAGTTTTCCCGCTACGACCATGACATCGAGCACGGCCCGGCCGTCTTTCGCTTCGATACCGGACGTACCAAGAGCCAGGAAATGCGGGATTTTTACGAGTTCGTCGACGTGGGCGAGCGGGTCATCGCCATTGGCGACAGTCCGTCCGGGCGGCTCTATCTGGCCGGCATCCGGTCACGGGTACGCGGACGCTTTACGGCGGACGAGGAGCATCGATTGCGCCTGCTCGGCGAGGTGGCCTTTCCGATGGTGGCGCGGCATTACGCGTTGCAACTGGAAAAACAGGCGATGTCCAGGGCGCTGACGTCACTGCCCGTCATCGAAAGGTGTCTGTCGCTGTGCCGCGAGAATTTTCCGAAGCGCGAAGGCCAGGTGGCCGCGCGCATGCTCTACGGCCTGTCGACGGAAGGCATCGCACTGGACCTGGGAATCAGTGCGGATACGGTCGTCTGCTATCGGCGCCGCTTCTATCAGCGTTTCGGGATCGGTGGTTTTCGCGACCTGGTGATCTGGTACATGGATCTGTATGGCACGGTGGGGCATTACCTGGAGCCGAACTAGTCGTCCTGCTCTTTCACGGCGCGTCATATGGCCGTGCCTCCGAACGGCGAATCGATCGGCGCGGGAACGCCGAACGGATTCGCCACGGCGCAGGTATCGGTCAGGGCTTGCGGTAGTACTTCGGATAGTACCTGGCGACGACCGGCGTCGATTCCGCCCACGTCCGGCAACGGTTGATGAAGAACGGCAGCGTGTCGTTGCCGAACGTCGTGTCGACCTGGTCGGGCATGAACTGCGACTGATACGAGAAGATCGTCTGGTAGGCGGTCGTCGCCATCGACAGGATCAGGTCTCTCAGGTGCGTGCAACTCCGCACGCCGCCGAGGGTGTCGTCAACTGCACGCCTGAAACCGCGCGTCAGCGATTTTCCGACGAGCAACTGCGTGGGATCGTTCGCGCCCGGGCAATACGAGAATGGCGTCGCGGGCATCGACGTGGCCACTTCGTGAATCTTCAGTTCGTTGTCGACGGTCAGTCTTGCGCACATGTTGTGGTACGGCGTGCCGGAGGGCAGCGTGCCGCGTTCACGATCCACACTGTCGTAGCCCTTTTCGTCGACGATTTCTCCTTCGATGTCCCACAGGCCGTCGTCGCGTAGAAAACCCCGGGTAATGACGCGCCGCTCGTGCAACATCTGTCGTGGTTGGGGAGGAGGCAGCTTCATTTCGTCATTTCCTTCGGAGCAGGGCGGGTGTGCGTTGCGTTGAGCGGGCATCGATGGTTTGGCGAACGGCGATCGCGGTGCATGTGCGACCGCGACGTGGCGGGGGGCGAAGCTACGTTGATGGATAGATATCGCGACCGGTGCGGAGCTTCGTGCCGCGGGAGCGATTTTAACCTACCTTCCGTTAGGCTGGAGCGCAATGGAGCGGCGAACGGAAAGGGCGTGCCGGCCAGCGGCTATTGTCGCTTTGCCTTCATGGAAGCCTTCTTGTGCGCGTGACTCCGGCGATTCGGCGCGGAAAGGGCGGCCGGCATGCTTACCAGCAGCGGGCGGCCGCCAGCGACATCAGAGCGTCGTATAACCGCCGTCGACTACCAGTTCCGAGCCCGTCACGTAGGACGACTCGTCGCTTGCGAGAAAGAGCACGACGTTCGCGACTTCCTCGGGCTTGCCCGGGCGCGACAGCGGGATCTTGGAAAGGACGGCCTTCACGATCTCGGGATCCTCGAACAAATACGCGCTCTGCGGGGTATGGATCAGGCCCGGATGCACGGAATTCACACGAATGCCGAACGTTGCCAGATCCACCGCGGCACCTTTCGACAGGAGACGGTTCGCCCCTTTCGATGCACCGTAGCCGGGATGCAGGTTGGGGAAACAGATCATCCCGGCGATCGACGACATGTTCACGATCGATCCACCGCCCGCCTTCTTCATGTGAGGCAGGACCGCCTTGATGCCCAGGAACTGGCCGTTGAGGTTCAGCGCGATCAGCTGGCTCAGCCCGTCGAGGGTGGCCTGGTCCCAGGTTTCCGGCGTGCCGGGCAATCCCGCGTTGTTCACGAGAACGTTCACTTGCCCCCATTGCGCCAGCGCCTTGTCGACGGCGGCCTGCCAATCGTCTTCCCGGGTGACGTCCAGCCGGGCGTGATCCGCGGTCAAGCCTTGTTCCCGGATTTCGGCCGCAACCTGCGCGGCGCCATCGTCGCGGATATCCGTGACCAGGACATTCGCACCTTCCTGCGCGAGACGTCGTGCGCTGGCGGCGCCCATGCCGCTGGCAGCGCCGGTGATGATCACGGTTTTTCCGAGCATTCGATTCATTCAAGTCTCCTGGAAATGTTGTTCTTGAATCCGTTTTTCATGCAGGACTGCTTATCGAGAAAACAGGGCGACTCGAGGCAGCTGCCGCAGGTAACGTCCGGTGTGCGCCGTGACCCGGTGAGCCGCGCGATGTCAGTCGTGCAGTCGACTGGATGGTGGCCGCTCAGGTAGCGAACACGGATATCGCGTTACGTCCGGGGCAATCGAGTGCTTGTGCAGCGTATCCGCATCGAGTTGCCCCGTAAATTCGCATTTTTAGAATTGTCGCTTCGACGAGCCCGAATCGCAGCGTGTCGCAGTCGATTTGTTCCGCGCGATGGAATCGGGTTGCCGAATCGCCATCGCTCGGTGGTGGTTGATGTCGGCTCGGAGCGCAGAAGCGGATGACGAGTCGCCGCACGTCATCGGGCAGCTGCGTTACGTATCGGACGACCGGGACGACTGCGCGCCGGCTACGTCGCGACGTTCTTCGGACGGAGTGGACTGGCGCCGGTACTGCAGCGGCGAACAGGACATCGTCCTCTTGAACGCCGTGCTGAACGCGCTTTCGGATTCGTAGCCGAGCGAGAAGGCGATCGACGAGACGCTCTGGTCGCCGTCGCGCAGGAGATTCGCGGCCGTCAGCATGCGCCAGCGTGTCACATAGCCGATGGCCGTCCCGCCTTCCAGCTCCTTGAACCGTTGCGCGAAGCCCGAACGCGACATCCCGGCGATCTTCGCCAGTTCCGCGAGCGTCCACGGATGGGCCGGATCGGCATGGATCGCACGAATGGCCGCACCGATCTGCCGGTCGGACAGCGCCAGGAACCAGCCGGGAGACAGGTTGGTCGAGGTTTCCAGGTGAAGCCGCAGTACCTGCACCAGCATGCAGTGGACGAGGTGCGTGGCCATCAGCGCCGAACCCGGTCGTTCCTGGCGGACTTCCTCGGCAAGCTGCTCCAGCGACCAGCGCAGCACTTCCGCATGACCCGTCGCGCTCGGGACATTGACGATCGCCGGCAGCGTGTCGAACAACGGCGCGGCGTGGCTCGCGGAAACGTCGAAGCGCCCGCTGATCAGCAGCACTTCGCCGCCGCCGTTCCAGACCGCCACGCCATCGCGGGCCGCGGCGTCCATGACCGGCTGGCTGTCGGCAGGCGGCAGTGCGGGATCGGACGAGAGCACGAAACGACGGCCGCTGTTCAACAGGAAGCAGTCGCCCGGGTTGAAGCGTACGGGTTCGGCAAGGTCGTCGACGATGCCCCAGCAGCTGCCGCGTACCACGGCGGTGAACTTGATGCCCGGATTGGCCGGAAACGAAAAGGACCAGTCTCCCGCCGCATCGAGCGACGCGTAGAACTGGCTGCGCGGCTTCAGGAGCGTGAGTACGTCTGAAAGGGGATCCATCGCGGCTTCCTGGACGATCTACAAAGAATGAAAGACTTTATCGTATGGAGTGTCCAAGGTTCAACCGCTAATCTTGGGGCATCGAAGGAGGCGGCGTGCCGATCTCCTTCTGTCCCTGGAGCGCCGGGCTTGGGGCCCGGATTGTCATGCGGCAGTCGTTGCACGCTCCTTCAGCCCGATGGTGGGCGGACACGGCAAGGAGCAGGTTCATGAGCAAGGTGTGGTTCATTACCGGCGCGTCGTCTGGATTCGGGCGGGCGCTGGCGGAAGCGGTGCTGGCCGCCGGCGACAGCGCCGTGCTGGCGGCGCGCAGGGGCGATGCGCTCGACGCGATCGTCGGCCGGCATGGCGATCGTGCGCTGGCGGTATCGATGGACGTGACGAACGCCGACGCGCGGCAGCGGGCCGTCCGTGCGGCGCTGGAGCGCTTCGGGCGCGTCGACGTGCTCGCGAACATCGCGGGCAGGGGATCGTGCGGTGCGGCGGAAGAGTTTTCGGGCGAGCAGCTTCGCGAACAACTGGAGCTCAACTTCATCGCGCCGGTCGAGCTGACGCGGGAAGTGTTGCCCCATATGCGCGCACGGGGCGCCGGGCACATCCTCAACCTGACCAGCATCGCGGGTCTCGCGCCCATTCCGGCCTGCGCACTCTATTGCGCGGCGAAATTCGCGCTCGAAGGATGGAGCGAGACACTGCATCAGGAGGTCGGGCCGCTGGGCATCCGGGTGACGATCGTCGAGCCGGGTGGTTTCCGTACGGAATTCAATGGCGCGGCGATCATGCGGCCGGACCAGACCATCGACGCATACCGGCCGACGGTCGAGCCGATTCTGCAGTTCATCGAGAGCGAGAGCGGCCGGCAGCCGGGAGACCCGGACAAGGCCGCGCGCCTGATGATCGAAGCGGTCGACAGCGATACGCCGCCGCTGAGATTGATGCTCGGCGCCGACGCGTATCAGCTCTGGGAAAAGACGGCCGCCGCGCGCGATACCGATATTTCCGCGTGGCGAGAGAAGGGCGAGGCCACGGCCTACGACGACGCGCAATTGACGCCGATCGGCGGCGCTTGAGCGCATACGTTCACGTTCATTGAATCAGGATTGCAAAGGAATCGATATGAGCAAGAAGCCAAAAGTCTGGCTGGTCACGGGTGCATCGTCTGGCTTCGGCAAGGCACTGGCCGAGGCCGTCATCGCCAACGGCGACAGCATTGCCGTCACCGCCCGTCGTCTGGATCGACTGCAAGCCATCGCGCAGGGGCATGAAGATCGCGTGCTGCCGCTGGCCGTGGACGTGACGGACGCCGCAGCACGAGACAAGGCCGTGGCCGACACGCTGGCGCGCTTCGGTCGCATCGACGTGCTGGCCAACGTCGCCGGTCGAGGGGTGGCCGGTGCCTGCGAGGAGTTCAGCCTCGATCAGTTGCGCGAGCAGATGGAGCTGAATTTCTTCGCCGCTGCCGAGATGACCCGCGCGGTGCTGCCGCAGATGCGCGCGCAGGGCTCCGGTCACGTGCTCACCGTGAGCAGCATTGCGGGGCTGGTGTCGATGAACGCCGCGGGCCCGTACTGCGCAGCGAAATTCGCGATCGAGGGCTGGACCGAAGCGCTGGCGATCGAGGCCAGGCCGCTCGGCATTCACGTCACGCTGGTCGAACCCGGCGCGTTCCGCACCGAGTTCGTGGGCGGCGTCAACATGCGGCCCGTGCAGCGTATCGATGCTTACCGGCCCATGGTCGAGCCGTTCGAAGCTTATCTCGAGCACTCCGCCGGCAAGCAGATGGGCGATCCCGCCAAGGCCGCGCGGCGCATGCTGGAAGTCGTCGCAAGCGACGCACCGCCCGTGCGCCTGATGCTGGGCCGGGATGCGTTCTCGATCTGGGATGCGACCATCGCCAAGCGGATTCAGGATATCGACAGCTGGCGGGCAAGTGGCGAAGACACCGCATTCGACGGTGCCGAACTGGAGGAAATCCGGCTGTAACGCGCTCGCAGTGCGAAGGAAGAGGGGCCGGTCGATGTGGTCGACCGGCCCCTCTTCAGTCAGGATGACCGGCAGGAATTCCGCCGGTCAAACCGACGCAGGCGTAGCGGATTGCAAGTGACGGACATCCGGCAAAGAGCGCTGCATGTCGACGCAGCGCACGCGTTGCATGACCTGCGGCACTTGCGCCAGCGTTGCGCGATAGCGAAGGGGATTGCGCGTCTGAATGCGTACGCCGGGCTCGAATCGGTACGTCGTCGATATGTCGATCGCGACATACGGCAGCGCCTTGACGACGGGAGGCAGCGCACCGGCTTTTCACGGCGCGGATGAAAACGCGGTGTAGCCATCGAGGATCGCTTCGACGTCGTGCGCCGGATCGCACAACCCGCCGGGACGCTGCCCCGAGGCGATCGTCACGTCGAGTCGACCCTGCCGGCACCCGCATTCGCGAATCGGCCGGGCAGGGTTCAACGCTCTCAGAGTGCCTGGGCGGTGTTCTTCACGGCGCCCGGAATAGCCGTGTCCTCGCCACGTGCGCGCCATGCGCCGAGATCGCGGTTGCGCGACGCGACGGCGCCGTCCCACAGCTGGTAGGCGTCCTCGCCCAGCATCAGGCGAACCGGCGCGGTGTCGCCAGCCACCATGTCGACGACCACCTGCATGCCCTTGACCGGGTCGCCCATCTGCTGGCCGTTCTGCGTGGTGTAGTACTCGTCCATCCCGGCATCCAGTGGCGCGTAGGCGGCGATCCGGCGTTCGGCCTTCATCGCCGCGCTGCCCGCGAAGCCGGTGCGGAACGCGCCCGGCTCGACCAGCGTCACGCGGATGCCGAACGGCTTGACTTCGTGGTGCAGCGCCTCGGTGAAACCTTCCAGCGCAAACTTGGACGCGTTGTACAGGCCGCTACCGGGAAAGGCCACCAGCCCGACCATCGCCGGCTTGCAGGGCAAGGCGATGCTGGCACTGGGTGGAGCAGCCGGGAATTTCCAGGCCGGCCGTCAGTATTCGGCGAGCCTGAAATACACGGTCGGGAATCTCCTGATCAGTGCGGGAGTCAATTCCGGCAACAGTGGCGGTACCGTGTCGACGCCGATCCCGACAACGGTCGCATTCTGGGGGCGTGCGATCGGTGCAACCTACAATTTCGGCATCGTCACGGCGAAGGCGCAGTTCGTCAACTACAAGGTGGCGCAATCGTACGATTCCAACGTCTACAGTGCGGGGCTCGACAGTTATGTCACACCGCAGCTGAATCTCAACGGCGGCATCTATTTCACCAGTGACCGGAACCACACGGCGAATCATTCCATCATGGGCGCCGCCGGGGCCACCTACAACCTGTCGAAAAGCACCGCGCTCTACGCGCAAGTCGCTGTCGTGAACAACCACGGCACGATGAATACCGGCATTTCGGCCGACGGGGCGCTGTATGGGGTCCAGGGGACGACCGTGGGTGCGGATATCGGTATCCGGCATTTCTTCTGAACGGTGGGGGTGGCGTGGCGGGGATGTCCGGGTGAGCGATCGCGGCGCGTTCGAGCGATCATCGCCTTGGGCGCTCAACATGCGCTTGGTATACTTCGACATCTTCCCGCCCTCGACGCTATTCCAGCATGCCCAGCTCCGACACTTCGGCCAAGCGCCAGCCCACTGCCAAACGTACCAGGGGGCGTCCGTCCGGCACTGCGCATGTGGGTTTCGATTCGCTGCTGCGATGTGCGCGGCAGCGGTTCGCCAAGCAGGGCTACGCTGCCACCAGCGTGCGGGAGATTGCGGGTCTCGCGGGCGTCGATCCTGCATTGATGGCACATCATTTCGGATCGAAAGAAGGGCTGTGGACCGCGGTCGTCGACCAGTTGGCCGCGCAGCTGGCGCAGTTGATCGAGACCACGAACCAGTTGCGCAACAGCCGGATGTCGCCGATCGAACGGATCAGGCAGGCATTGACACTCCTTACCGACAGCGTGTTCGAAAATCCGGATATCGGCATGTTTCTTTCGACTGCCACGACGGAGCACGGCGAGCGCTTGAACGTACTCGTGGAAAGATTGATCAGCCCCTATCGCGACGCACTCATTCCGCTTCTCGAGGACGCAATCGAAGCCGGCAAGATGAAGCCTCACGATCCCGAGTTGTTGCACGCGATGATCGTGAATTCGATCAGCAATACGATCTCTTACGGGCACGTGCTCGAGAAGTTTTCGACGCTGCCGGAGCAACCGGAAAAATTCAAGCAAGGTGTGCTGGATATCGCAATGGGGCTGCTGCGATAGCCTGGCGCGTCCGGATGCCGGGCGGGCAGTGGCTGTCACGCGACAACCGTGGTGGCCTGGTATTGAGCCGGTGCGGGGCAGTGCGGTGCGGTTGCCGATTCGTCGAACGTCGCCAGCAGGTGGTCGATGAAGGTTCGTACCTTGGCGGGCAAGTGGCGACGGCTGGGGTAGACGATACCGAACGTCGGCGCGGTCGCCCAGTGATCCGGAAGGACGCGCTTCAGCGTGCCTTGCTCGAGTTCCCGCTGAACCAGTGCGGGCTGAATCAACGCGATTCCTGCGCCCGACAGGACCAACTGCATCAGGAAATCGATATTGTTGGCCACGAAGGCCGGGTTGCAGGTGACCGTCACGGTGCCGTCGGCACTGTCCAGTTGAAGCTCGGATTTTCCGCGGTGGGGGCCCGAGATCGCGAGGTACGCGTGCTCGGCCAGTTCCTCCGGGCGCGTCGGGTCACCGCGCCGCTGAAGATAGCCGGGTGATGCAACGGCGATGAGCGGCGCGCTGAAGACTGCGCGTGCGACGAGGCTCGTGCATGACAACGACGACAGGTCGACGATGCCGGCATCGTATCCGTCTGCGACGAGATCGACAGGGCGATCGACCAGCACGGGAACCGGAAGTACCTCCGGATACGAATCGCAATAGTCACGCAGGCACGACGACAGGTGCCGCAGCGACAGGCCGACGGAGACCGCTACGCGCAGGGTTCCGGACGGCGTTTGCGTCGGCACCGCTACCGCGTGCTCGACTTCGTCGAGCTTCGCGAGAATGCCGCTGACACGCGTGTAGTACGTCTTCCCGAAATCCGTAAGCGACACACTCCGCGTTCTGCGGACGAGCAGGCGCCTTTCCAGTTGTTCCTCGAGCCAGTTGACACGACGGCTGATCATCATTTGAGAGATGCCGAGGCGGGTGGCTGCACGGATAAAGCTCCCGTCGTTCACGACCTGTACGAACGACCGCATCGATTGAAGTTTGTCCATTTCGCTTTCCGGGTTCAGGCGTCGTTTCCGTCCCGGGCATGTCGCACCTTTCAATCGATGGGCGCGGCTTGTGCATGGGAACGGTCGTCGGCATCGTCTGCAACAATATTCAACATGTGTTGAATAAAATGATATCGCAAAAATGATCCTGCGTGAAGCGTGCCCTCGACCGCTTCACATCGTCATGCCATCCACTGCGTGTTATCGCGTCGATCGAGCCGGCGTCATGGGCGGGCGGTAATCCTGTCGACACGCGTGCCGGATTCGATGCCGACTGTTCATCCGGGCGGTTCAATCGCTGAAATTCCCCATCTGCACGAGCATCTGGTGTTTCGTTGCCCCGATCTGAGTGGCACTTCTAGCTGCTGCCTGTTCGTCCTCGTGAGAGCCGCCTGGCGCCTGGCCTGACGTCGCCACGAGCGTACCGTCAATCGCATGGCGTGACGATCGAACGGTTGACAGCGTCACGACGGATGCCCTACCATCGCATTAAATCAACAAGTGATGAATAAAATTCGACCATGAGGATTCCGGCCATCGGGGACGGATAGCGCGCAGCGCGCTGTGTTTCCGCCCCGGCACGACAGGCGCCCGTCAGCCCGGGTTGCGTGCCCACCACGTCGGGTGGACGCCCCGTCGCATCGCACGCGTCATTTGCACGGGTGAATCGTTGCGGCGGGTGGTGCGTGAGCGGGCGGGATGTCCGGGACCGCTCACGTCCTTTCTTATAGATCAGTACACCTACTGAATGGGTGGGATTCATGCTGTGCGCAGAAATCGTCGAATCCGGTGCGGCTTGCCGATTCGAGGTTGCGCGCGGCAGATCGTATGCATGTCGCGATGGCGGATGCGCCGGGCAGGGGCCCATATCGATAGACGAACCGGACTTGTCGTTCAGCCCGGAGCACGGAGGGGCTTCCCCCGTGGCGGCCGGATTCGCAACGTTGAGAGTGAGAAACATGAAACGAACAGTGAGGGATGTTGTATGTACCGGATGATCATTCCCAAGAGAAGTGCCTTGCTTGCGACGTGTGTCGTGGTCGGGTCGATGGCCGTCGCCGGATGCCAGAAGAAGGAAGCCGCGGTGGCGGCCGTCCCCGAGGTCGGCGTGGTCACGCTGCAGCCGCAGGAGATCACGCTCAAGTCGTTGTTGCCGGGTCGCGCGAATTCGTGGCGTGTCGCCGAAGTGCGCCCGCAGGTCAACGGCGTGATCAAGCGGCGGCTCTTCGTCGAAGGCGAAGATGTCAAGCAGGGGCAGCAGCTTTACCAGATCGACGATGCGCCGTACAAGGCCGCGTACGAGAAGGCGCGTGCCGCGCTGGTATCGGCGCAGCATCTCGCCGAGCGCAATGAAAAGCTGCTTGCCGACAACGCGGTGAGCCGTCAGCAATACGACGACTCGGTGTCCTCGTACCGCCAGGCGCAGGCCGATCTCGATACCGCGAAGGTCAACCTCGACTACACGAAGGTCTACGCACCGATCGCCGGGCGCATCGGCCGCTCGCTCGTGACCGAAGGCGCGCTGGTCACGAACGGCCAGGCTCAGTCGATGGCCGTCATCACGCAGCTCGATCCCATCTATGTTGACGTGACGCAGTCGTCGTCCGACATGCTGCGGCTGCGCAAGGAACTCGCCGACGGCCAGTTGCAGACCGTCAGCGCAGGGGCCGCCAGTGTCGGGCTGTTGCTCGAGGACGGCACGTCGTATGCGCATGGCGGCACGCTGAAGTTCTCCGAAGTCAGCGTCGACGAAGGCACGGGCTCGGTGACGTTGCGTGCCCAGTTCCCGAATCCGGATCACCAGATCCTGCCGGGCATGTTCGTGCGCACGAAGCTCGACGAGGGCATCAAGCGGGACGCGATCCTGGTGCCGCAGCAGGGCATCACGCGCGATACGACGGGCACGCCGGTGGCCTGGGTCGTCGGTGCCGACGGCAAGGTGCAACTGAAGCAGCTCGCGGTGGACCGGACGGTCGGCAATACGTGGCTCGTTCGCTCCGGGCTGAATGCGGGCGAACGCGTGGTGACCGAAGGCGTGCAGAAACTGCAGCCCGGCATGAAGGTCGTCGCGGCGCCCGCGACGAACGTCCATGTCGACCTGGGTGACGCGCGCATCACCGCGCCGTCCACGGCAAACGGCAGCTAGTCGGAGCGCGCATGTCACAGTTCTTCATCAGGCGGCCCATCTTTGCGTGGGTGATCGCCATCGTCATCATGCTGGCCGGTTATCTGGCGATCCGGTCGTTACCGATCAACCAGTATCCGAACATCGCGGCGCCCGCGGTGTCGATCACGGTCAGTTACCCGGGCGCGTCCGCGCAGACGGTTCAGGACACGGTCGTCCAGCCGATCGAGCAGCAGCTCAACGGCCTCGACGGGCTGCGTTACATGTCGTCGGAAAGCAATGCCGACGGCAGTATGACGATCGTCGCGACGTTCGACCAGGGCACCAACCCCGATATCGCACAGGTCCAGGTGCAGAACAAGCTGTCGCTCGCGACGCCGCTTCTGCCTCAGGAAGTGCAGCAGCAGGGGATTCGCGTCGTCAAGTACCAGATCAACTTCATGATGGTCGCGGCGCTCGTTTCCGAAGACGGGAAAATGTCGAGCGGCGACCTCGGCAACTATCTGGCGTCGAACCTCCAGGATCCGATCCTGCGAACGAAAGGGGTGGGCGACTACCTGCTGATGGGTTCGCAGTACGGGATGCGGGTCTGGCTCGACCCGGCGAAGCTCGACAGCTATTCGCTCACGCCGCTCGATGTCACGAACGCGATCCGGTCGCAGAACGTCCAGGTGTCGTCGGGCCAGCTCGGCGGTTTGCCGACGCGGCGCGGCGTGGAACTGAGCGCGACCGTGATCGGGAAGGTGCGCCTGCGTACCGCCGACGAGTTCAAGCAGATCCTGCTCAAGGTGAATGCCGACGGCTCGCAGGTCAAGCTCGGCGACGTCGCGACCGTGAGCCTCGGGCCGGAGAACTACTCGATCTCGAGCATGTACAACGGCAAGCCGTCGGCCGGTATCGCACTGCGTCTGGCGACCGGCGCGAACCTGCTCGAGACGGTGGAATCCGTCAAGAAGCTGCTCAAGGAACAGGAAGCGCTGCTGCCGCCGGGCGTGAAGATCGTCATTCCGTACGACACGTCGCCGGTCGTTCACGCGTCGATTCACGAAGTGGTCAAGACGCTGATCGAAGGCATCATCCTCGTGTTCCTGGTGATGTACCTGTTCCTGCAGAACATCCGCGCGACGCTGATTCCGACGCTGGCGGTTCCGGTCGTGCTGCTGGGCACGTTCGGCGTGCTCGCCGCGTTCGGCTTCACGATCAACACGCTCACCATGTTCGGCATGGTGCTGGCGATCGGCCTGCTGGTCGACGATGCGATCGTCGTGGTGGAGAACGTCGAGCGGGTGATGACCGAGGAAGGGCTGAGCGCGCGGGAAGCGACCAGCAAGTCGATGGGACAGATCCAGGGCGCGCTGGTCGGCATCGCGATGGTGCTGTCGGCCGTGTTCCTGCCGATGGCGTTCTTCGGCGGGTCGACGGGTGTGATCTATCGCCAGTTCTCGATCACGATCGTGTCGGCGATGGCGCTGTCGGTGCTGGTTGCACTGGTGTTCACGCCGGCGTTGTGCGCGACGATGCTCAAGCCGGGCGATGCCGATCATCACGTGAAGAAGGGCTTCTTCGGGTGGTTCAACCGGACGTTCGACCGCGGTACCGACCGCTACGAAAATGCCGTCGCGTCGATCCTGCGCAGGAAGGGGCGCTACATCGTCATCTACCTGCTGATCGTGGTCGGCATGGGCTTCCTGTTCACGCGCATTCCGACGGCTTTCCTGCCGGACGAAGACCAGGGGACGCTGTTCGTCCAGATCCAGATGCCGGGCAATGCGTCGGCGGAACGGACCGAGGACGCGTTGACCAAGGTGCGCGACTACCTGCTGAAGGACGAGGCGGATGTCATCGAGTCGGTCTACACCGTGAACGGCTTCAACTTCGCGGGACGCGGGCAGAACTCGGCGCTGGCATTCGTCTCGCTCAAGCCGTGGGAGAAGCGCAAGGGTAGCGATACGAGCGTGTTCGGCCTGGCGCAGCGCGCTGGCGCGGCTTTTGCAAAGATCAAGGACGGCATCGTGATTCCGATCGTGCCGCCGGCGATCATGGAAATGGGCAACTCGCAGGGCTTCGACGTGTATCTCCAGGATCGTAACGGTCAGGGCCACGGCGCGCTGATGGCGGCACGCGACCAGTTCCTGAAGCTCGCGCATGAAAACCCGCTGCTGGCCAACGTTCGCCCGAACGGCATGAACGACGAGCCGCAGTTCCACATCGATATCGACGATGAGAAGGCGCGTGCGTTGCAGGTCAGCATCGCCGACGTCAACGATACGATGACTGCCGCCTGGGGTTCCCAGTACGTGAACGACTTCGTCGATCGCGGCCGCGTGAAGAAGGTGTACGTCCAGGGCGTGCCGGATGCGCGCGTGGGTCCGGAGGATCTCTACAAATGGTATCTGCGCAACGGCAGCGGCCAGATGGTGCCGTTCTCGGCAGTGGCCTCTGGGCACTGGGAATACGGTTCGCCGAAGCTCGAGCGATACAACGGCATTCCGGCCGTCGAACTGCAGGGCCAGCCGAAAGCCGGCCACAGCTCGGGCGAAGCGATGCAGGAGATCGAGAAGATCGCGGCGCAGTTGCCGAACGGATTCGGGCTGGCGGTCACGGGGCTGTCCTATGAGGAACAGTTGTCGGGCTCGCAGGCACCGGCGCTCTATGCGCTGTCGATCCTGATCGTGTTCCTCTGTCTTGCCGCGCTGTACGAGAGCTGGTCGGTGCCGTTCTCGGTGCTGATGGTCGTGCCGCTCGGCGTGATCGGTGCCGTGGTTGCGACGCTGGCGCGCGGCCTGACGAACGACGTGTTCTTCCAGGTGGGCCTGCTGACGACGGTCGGCCTGTCCGCGAAGAACGCGATCCTGATCGTCGAGTTCGCGAAGGAGCTGTACGAAAAAGAAGGGATGTCGTTGATGCAGGCGGCCGTTCAGGCGGCACGGCTGCGGCTGCGCCCGATCATCATGACGTCGATGGCGTTCGTGCTCGGCGTGCTGCCGCTCGCGATCTCGAACGGTGCCGGCTCGGGCAGCCAGCACTCGGTCGGTACGGGTGTGGTCGGCGGGATGATGACCGCGACGTTCCTGGCCATTTTCTACGTGCCGTTGTTCTATGTGCTGGTGACGGGCCTGTTCTCGCGCGGCAAGACAGGCAAGGCCGACAAGGCCGACGACATCGACAAGGTTGACGAGGTGACCGCATGAAGATCCTGAAACTCGCGGTATTGCCCGCAGCGTTGCTGATGGCGAGCTGCACGATGATCCCAACCTATCATCGTCCCGACCCGTCGGTCGCCGCGCAGTACGCGACGGCCGCGCAGGACGACGCCGGCAAGCCGTCGGCCGCGGACGTCGGCTGGCGCGACTTCTACACCGACCCGCACCTGCAGACGCTGATCGGCATGGCGCTGGAAAACAACCGCGACCTGCGCGTGGCCGTGCTGAACATCGAAGCGGCGCGCGCGCAGTACCGGATCCAGCGGGCGGACCTGCTGCCGACGCTGTCGGCCAGCGCGTCCGGGTCGATCCAGCGGCTGCCGTCGGACCTGTCGACGTCAGGGCAGGCCGGCGTCACGCGGTCCTACAACGTCGGGGGCGTCGCGTCGTACGAGCTGGACCTGTTCGGCAAGATCCGCAGCCTGACGGAGCAGGCGATGCAGACGTATCTGGCGACCGAGGCCACGCGCCAGGCGACCCGGATCAGCCTGATCGCCGAGGTGGCCACGGCGTGGCTGACGCTGCAGGCCGACCAGGATATCAAGGCGCTGACGGCCGACACGCTCGCCAGCCAGCGGGCGTCGCTGAAGATCGTCGATTCGGGGTACCGGAACGGCACGTCGTCGTTGCTCGACCTGCGTCAGGCGGAGACGACCGTGCGTGCCGCGGAAGCGAATCTCGCGCAATACGACCGGCAGGTGCGGACCGACATCAACGCGCTGACGCTGCTGGTAGGTGCGCCGCTCGACGACGCACTGCTGTCGCGCGAGTCGTTGGCGACGGTTCGGCTCGACGAGGATCTGCCGGCCGGGCTCCCGTCGGATCTGCTTGCGCGGCGGCCGGACATCATGGCGGCCGAGCATCAGCTGATGGCGGCCAACGCGAACATCGGCGCCGCCCGCGCCGCGTTCTTCCCGAGCATTTCGCTGACGGCGAGCGGCGGCACGGCCAGTGCGTCGTTGCGCAACCTGTTCGATCCCGGCAGCGCCGCGTGGTCGTTCGGGCCGACGATCAGCGTGCCGATCTTCGACTACGGGCGCAACAGTGCGAACCTGGAGGTATCGAAGGTCAATCGCGACATCGAAGTCGCGACGTACCAGAAGGCGGTCCAGACGGCGTTTCGCGAAGTCTCCGACGCGCTAGACGGGCGTGCGACCTGGGGGCAGCAGGAAACGGCCCAGCGCCTGCTGGTGGACGCGAGCCAGTCGGCGTACCGGTTGTCCGACGTACGCTATCGCGAGGGTGTCGACGGGTACGTGAACGTGCTCGTCAACCAGCGCTCGCTGTACGACGCGCAGCAGAATCTCGTGAAGGTCCGGCTGGCGAGGATGTCGAACACGGTCGACCTCTACCGCGCATTGGGCGGCGGCTGGCAGGACCGGACGGTGAAAGCCGACGTGTCGACCGATCGGGCCGCGCATCCGCCGGGTTGACCGGCGGCGACGTGAAGCAGGGCACCGCAACGGGCCCGGCCCGTTCGGTGATTCAGGATGCGTGCCCCGACGCCCGGGGCACGCGATCGCATGCCCTTGCCGGGCCGCTGCGATGTGACAGGCGAGCCATCCCGACCCGGATGAACGTTCGGAAAGCTTATGGTGAAACGAACCCGCGAACAGGCACAGGCAACACGGGCCATCATCGTCGAGTCGGCACAGGGGGTGTTCTTCGATCACGGCTTCGCGCATGCGTCGCTCGAGGAAATCGCCCGCCGGGCTGGCGTCACGCGCGGGGCCGTGTACTGGCACTTCGAGAGCAAGCTCGATGTGCTCGATGCAATTTTCGCCGATGCGGCGATTCCGCTGGATCCCTTTCTGATTGCCCCGCATCAGGGTGCCGAGCCTGCGCTCGATGCGCTGATCGACGCACTCTGCGCGCGCTGGCGGGTGGCGACGCGTTCGAAGCTGCCACGTCGCCTGTACACGCTGTCGTACACGCGCTGCGAGAGCGCGGGTGAAACGGCCGCCTTCTGCGAGCGGGTTCGTCAGGCCGCGTGTCATGCCGAACAGTGCATCGAAGCCTGCGTGCGGCGTGCGATAGCGGCCGGACAGCTGGCGAGCGAACATGAGCCGGCGGTGATCGCCAGCGTGGTTCACGCGACGTTGAGCGGATTGCTGCACCGGGAGTTGACGCGGCCAGGGCGCAGCAATCCGGATATGGCTGAAATTACCGAAATCGTCCGCACCCTGATTCAAGGATGAATGTGTCAGGCGCCCGATGAACGGCGTTGAGCCGTATCCATGAGTGTTGTCATGAATCCCGTACCGAAAGAGCTTGAAATCGCGAAAGAAAGATCCCGCGAAATCGCACCGGGAATATTTGGTTCGGATTCCAGACTACTGGAAAGAGCCCGCCGCGGCATGTCCATCGTGCAACTGCTGTCGGCTGCCGAATCGTTGCAGTCAAGGTGCGTCGACCGGCGTATCGAGCAGGCGCTCGGCATTACGAAGTCACAGGCGTCGATCCTGCACGCACTCGATTGCAGGGAATCGTTGACGGCCGGCGAACTGGCCGATGCCTGCGGGATTGCCGGCAGCGCGGTGACGCGCCTGGTGGACCGGCTGGAGGCGCTGTATCTCGTGATGCGGACGCAAAAGGAGGATGACCGCCGTATCGTCTACGTGTCGCTCACGCATGACGGGCGCCGGATCGCGGCTGCGTGGCGCGACGTGCAATACGAGATCCGGCAGGAGATGCGTACCTTCGCGAGCGACGACGAGCTTCGAATGCTGGGCAATCTGCTGTCGCGCATGCTCGTCAATGCAGCGAGAGGCGATGCGATCGGATGAACGTCACGGCCGTTTCGGCCTCGGAGCGTCCGGTTCGGCCACGGAGCGTCCGGTTCGCGGAGCAGTGCTGCCTCCGCGAGTTTCGGTACGGTGCCCGACGTTCCCCGGTCAGGCGGCGAGCGCGAGCTTCGACGCGAGCATGGCGACGAGCGACGGCAATTCCGCGAGCGAGCCGACCGCGCCGAACACGTAGTAGTCGGGACGCACGATGATGGCCTTCGCGCGTTGCTCGTTGAAGAACGCCTGGTACTTGCCGCTGACGTCGTACAGGATTCGCCCGTCGACGGCCTTGCTTTCGTCGTGCGTGATGCCGATCGTCTGCGCGCCGATACGGGCGAGGGTAGCCTGCGAATGCGCATCCAGATGCGCGTCCGGGTCTGCATCAAGCACGATGATGTGAAAGCCGTTCGGAATCGCGTCGTCGTAGCGCATCACTTCACCGCCGTTGCGCACCTGGCCGTGCACGCTCAACTGGCCGGCAATGCCGCCGTCCGCCGAATTCTGGTCGACCCGGATCACGCCGTCGGTCAGCCCGGGGAACGGCGGTAGTGGTGGCACCTGGCCGGACAGGTAGGCTTCGTCGCGTTGCGCGGCTGCCTGCGGATCGGAGATGCACACGACCTTGCCCATTTCGATCGATGCGTCGATCACCGCGCGAACCTGCGGCCGCCGCTCCGGCGTGTAGCCGTCGAGCAGGTCGTCCGACGCGATGCCCTTCAGGATCAGGTCGAGCCGCCACGCGAGGCTCCACATGTCGCGCAGGCCGGAACACATGCCCTGGCCCATGAACGGCGGCATCTGGTGAGCCGCGTCGCCGGCGAGCAGCACGCGCTGCTTGCGCCACGTCTGCGCGATCAGCGAGCGGAACGTATAGACCGCGTAGCGCACGAGCGTCGCCTGTTCCGGCCCGACCCACGGCGACAGCAACGCCCACACCTTCTCGGGCTTCTGCATGCACTCGAGCGTTTCGTGCGGCAGCCGCATGAATTCCCAGCGCCGATAGCCGGGGCCACCGGGCACCATCGTGGTCGGGCGCGCCGGATTGCACCACTGGCCGATGTCGGGCACGTCGAGCTTCACGCCGTCGTTCGGCTGCAAGTCGACGACGAGCCAGTCTTCCTGGAACCCGAGATCGGTGAACGGGATGTCGAGCGACTTGCGCACGAAGCTGTTGGCGCCGTCGGCGCCGACGACATAGCGTGCACGCACGGTCAGCGTCTCGCCGGTGGACGTCCAGACGCCGTTCACCATGCGTCCTTGCGCGACGGTCACCTCGCAATGGTCGGGAAACTGTCGTAGTCCGATTGCTTCCCAGCCCTGGTTGACCGACACGTTCGGCAGCGATTTGGCCTTGCGGTCGAGCAGCGCTTCGAGGGACGGCTGGTTGAACAGGTAGCCGACGGGGCCGTCGCTGATCGACTCGGCGGACCAGTCGATCTCGACCAGCGTTTTCCAGTCGGCGTTGAACCACTGGTACATCGAGGAGGGCTGCGAGATTGCCTCGACGTCGCTGCCGATCCCCATCGCATGAAAGACGCGGCGTATCTCGTGGTCGTGGAAGACCGCCCGGGGCAGCGGATACAACGACGGCCAGCGGTCGAACACGGCGACGTCATAGCCGCGTTCGCCGAGCGCGATGGACAGCGATTGTCCGACCGGGCCGTAGCCGATGATGACGACGTCGTAGAGGTTCTGGTCAACCATTTGAGTCACCTGCAAGAAAGCGAGTCGTGCCCTGGCACCTGGGAATCTGGCAGCCATGCAGTGCACGTCGGTGAGAGATGGATTCGTTCAGCC
The DNA here is from genome assembly GCF_017104825.1 of Burkholderia sp. Ac-20345. Classification (NCBI taxonomy): domain Bacteria; kingdom Pseudomonadati; phylum Pseudomonadota; class Betaproteobacteria; order Burkholderiales; family Burkholderiaceae; genus Burkholderia; species Burkholderia sp. Ac-20345. The sequence continues at coordinate 26,513 of NZ_JAAGPO010000034.1, forward strand.
AGGTGGCTTCACGCGGGTGCCCTTATGCCGGGGCCTCGGTGTTGTGAACGAAGTTGCCGGGGACCGGTGGCCCCCACAGGTACAGTGAGTCTTCAGGCGGGAAGTCGCCCGCCGGCCATGCACGGCCGGCCGACACGAAGTCGATGTCGGCGGAGTACTCGCAGAACGAGCCCCACGGATCCTCGACGTAGTGGAAGTAGTTCGAGCCGAGCACATGCCGGCCCGTGCCCCAGCCTTTGTCGTAACCGGCCGCGGCCATCTGCGACGCGCCTTCGCCGACCCTGTTCACGTCTTCCACGTCCCATGCGGCGTGATGCCAGCCGCGTGCACCGCTCTTCGCGAACGCGACCAGATGGTGGTCGCTGCCGTGCGGCGCATGCGTGAACGCGATGATGTCCTGCGACTTGTCGGACAGCCGCAGCCCGAGCGCGTCGTGGTAGAACGCGATCGCGCGCAGCACGTCCGGTGTGAACAGCAGCACGTGCGACAGACGAGCGGGGTGAACCGTTTTCGATTCGGAGCGCGTATGCGAGCCGCGCGCATCGGCCGGGCTGCCGGCGACGACGTTCTGCGGCTTCGCGAAAGGGCTGGTCTTCGGCCCGGCCTTGACCTGCAGCAGGTTGCCGTCCGGATCGTGGAACCACACGCCGGCCTGGTCTTCGCCCGTGACCGGGGCGGCGCCGGCCGCGACGATTCTCGCGTAGAGCGCGTCGAAATCGGCCGCGTAGCAGTTGAACGACAGATAGGCCAGCGATTTGTGCGCGGCGGGCAGGATGCGCGCCCAGCGATGCCCGTCCGCCGCGTACAGCGCGAGTGCCTGCTGATCGCCGGCCGTGCGTTCGACGCGCAGGCCAAAGCTGCGGTAGAAGTGCTCGGCGACGTCGAGCGACGGCACGTTCAGGGCGAAGTGGTCGATCGAGTGGACGGCCGGGGTGGTGGTCATGTCAGTCTCCGTTGTCGTGTGCGCCCGCTCGTGGGCGGGCGATGCATCACGATGGCCGAAAGTCAGCGGGCGGCTTCGTCCGCGATCACGTTGCGCAGCGTGCCGATCTTCTCGACGCTGACTTCGCACACGTCACCGGCCTTCATCAGCAGCTTCGGCGTGCGCGCCCAGCCGATGCCCGACGGCGTGCCCGACACGATCACGTCGCCGGCTTCGAGCGTGATCGCCTCGCTGATGATGCTGATCAGGCTGGCCACGTCGAACACCATCTCGTCGGTGCTGGCCGACTGCACGACCTCGCCGTTCAGGCGCGTTTCGAGGCGCAGGCCCTTGACGCCGGGCGGCAGCTCGTCGGCGGTCACGAGATCCGGGCCGAACGCGCCGGTGCCGTCGAAGTTCTTGCCGACGGTCCACTGCGGGGTCTTGAACTGGTACTCGCGCACGGAGCCGTCGTTGAACACCGAGTAGCCGGCGACGTGCGACAGCGCATCGGCCTTGCCGATATGGCGGCCGCCCTTGCCGATGACCACCGCGATCTCGCCTTCGAAGTCGAGGCCTTCGGAATCGGTGACGGCGGGGCGGATCATCGGCTGCTCGTGCGCGATCAGGCTCGTGGCGACGCGGAAGAACAGCGTCGGGTAATCGGGCTGCTCGTACTTGCTCTCCGACGTGTGATCCGCGAAGTTCAGGCCCACGCAGATGATCTTCGGCGGACGACGCAGCGGCGGAAGCAGCTTCAGGTCGCTGGCGGCAACGCGTTCCTGCGCGGCCGAACGGCTCGCGTAATCGACGAGATTCACGCCGCGGGCAAGCAACGATTCCAGTGTTTCGTCGCCGAGCACACGCACCGTATCGCCTTCACGCACCCCCAGTGTTGCCTTGCCGTTCCGTTCAAAACTGACCAATCGCATATCCATCTCCAGTAACGTGCCACGAGGTCGAATGTTCACGCGGCTCCGATTTGACGAATTCGTCATTTCGGCATTCTAGTTGATTTGATAAAATCGTCAATTAGGTTCGGGTTGGGAGAAACCCGAATGCCGCGCATCGCGATGCGTGCAAGGACAGGGAGATAAAAATGAAGGATCAGGACGAGAACTATCAAAGCCGCGCGGGTGCGTTGCGCCGGGAAAAGACGCGCAACCGGCTGATCGAGAGCGCGCTGGTCGTGTTCGCGGAGAAGGGCCCCGACGCGCCGATGATCGATGACTTCATCGCGGCGGCCGGCGTGGCGCGCGGCACGTTCTACAACTACTTCCGGACCACTGCGGAGCTGCTTGCCGTCGTGGCCGGCGAAACCAGCGACGAGGTGCTGGGCGTGGTCGATCCGCTGGTGCTCGAGGTGGACGATGTGGTGCAGCGGATCGTGGTCGGCGCGCGGCTGTACATGGCGATGGCGGTGCGTTATCCGCAGTGGGGCGCATTCATCACGCGGGTCGGCACGCGGCGCGGTTCGCGCGGCCGGCTGCTCGACGTCTACCTCACGCGCGACCTGCAAACGGCGATCGACGCGGGGCGTCTGCAGGTCGGCCACGTGATGGTCGCACGGGATATCGCGCTCGGGGCGATCATGTACGGGATCGAAACCCTGCTGTCGGGCGACGCGCCGGAAGACTACGCAGAGCAGTCGATGTTCGCGTTGTTGCGGGCCTTCGGCGTCGGCGAGAAGGACGCGCGCAAGTTTGCGTGGGCGCCGCTGGCCGATTGCCCCGAGCCGCGCGGCGCCATTTTCGAGCGGTTTCGCCACTCGGATCCGGCGGGCAGCGACGAAGCGGACGCGTGATTGCTCGCTGACGCGGGCCGTGCACCGAGGTGCGCGGCAGCAGAGAGAACCGGCCGACATTCCCCGGGCCGAAGGCAATCGGCATCACACTTGCGCAAAGGGCCGGGCGTTCGCGACGGCTCGCCCGGGTGGCTGAGCGCGCGTGAACCCGTCATCCCCCGATCAGGGGAATCCATGCTCCCAAACTACCCGAACGGGTAGCTGCCACCCGTCCCCCCCATACCTACACTCCTTTTCCAGAAACAACGCGACTGAACGGCGGCGATACCGCCGGGTCGTGACTCCCGCGCAAAAACAGGTGCGCGGGACGTAATTTGTTTCGTCCTGCTTCCGATTGACGCATGCGCGTCGACGGCAATCCTGTCGATCAAGGTGCACGGACGGTCGGACTCCGCCGCGCGACGACCGGGCCCGGGCAAGCCGCGGCATCCGGTCCGGCGGCCATTCGCAACAGCGAAGCACTGGTATCCAACAAACAGAGACTAGAACAGGAGACATTCCCGATGACGATCATCCCGTCCCGCAAACGTTTCGCGTCCGTTGCCGGCGTGCTGCTGGCCACGGCCGGATTGCCCGCGCATGCGCAAAGCAGTGTCACGCTCTACGGTGTCGTCGACGCCGGCATCCTCTACACGAGCAAGGCGATCGATCCGAAGACCGGGCTGAATGCCGGGCATCAGGTATCGATGATCACCGGCGGGATGACGCCGTCGTTGTTCGGCCTGAAAGGCACCGAGGATCTCGGCGGCGGCGTGAAGGCGATCTTCACGCTCGAAAGCGGCATCGACGTGTCGAACGGCGGCTATGCGGATTCGAACGGCAACCTGTTCGGCCGCCAGGCGTGGGTGGGGATCGAGAGCAGCTACGGCACGGTGAAGGCCGGCGTCCAGTTTTCGCCGTTCGTGCTGTCGTTGATCGCCACCGATGCGCGCAGCGTGTCGTACTTCGGCAGCGGCGTGCCGATCTATGTCGGCGGCGTGCTCGTGACGGGGATCTTCAACGCGAATGCGATTTCGTACACGAGCCCGGTGGTGGCGGGCTTGCAGGGCAGCGCGATGCTTGCGCTCGGCGGCAAGGCCGGCGATTTCCAGGCGGGCCGCCAGTATTCGGCGAGCGTCAATTACACATACGGGCCGTTGCTCGTCAGCGCCGCGATGTACGACGGCAATTCGGGTGGCACGGCCGCATCGACGCCGGTGCCGAGCACGGTGCCGTTTACCGGGCGCACGCTCGGCGCGAGCTATCAGTACGACGCGCTCACGGTGAAAGCCGCATACGTCAATTACAAGATCGCGGGCTCGTTCGACAGCCGCGTCTACGGCGGCGGCGCTGCCTATCAGTTCACGCCGGCCGTGAGCGCGGACGCCGGCGTCTGGTACACGAGCGACGGCAACGACACGAACAATCACTCGATCCTGGCCGCGGCAGGGCTGACCTACAGCCTGTCGAAGGCGACGCTGCTGTACGGGCAGTTCGGCTATGTGAACAACCACGGCAAGATGAATACGGGGCTGTCGACGAACGGTGCGCTGTACGGCACGAACGGGTCGACGTTCGGCACCGTGATCGGCATGCGCCACCTGTTCTGACGACGTGGTTCCCGGGTATCGACAGGAGGGTGGCATGCAGATCGAGATTGGTTTCGAGCAACGGCACGTGTTCGTCTTCGGCGGCACGACCGGCATCAACTTCGGCATCGCGCAAGCATTCGCGCGATGCGGCGCGGCTGTCAGCGTGGCGAGCCGCAAACGCGAGAACGTCGACGCCGCGGTGAAGACACTGCGCATGACCCATGCGTCGGTGTACGGCGCATGCGCCGACGTACGCGATTTCGACGCAGTGGGCGCCGCGCTCGGCGATGCGGTGCGCGAATTCGGCCCGATCGACGTGCTGATATCCGGTGCGGCGGGCAATTTCCTGTGCGACGCGAATGCGATGTCGGCGAACGGATTCCGCACGGTCATCGATATCGACCTGATCGGCTCGTTCAACGTGATGCGGCAGGCCTACCCGCATCTGCGCAAGCCGGGCGCGTCGATCATCAGCATTACCGCGCCGCAGGCGACGGTGCCGATGCGCCATCAAGCACACGCATCCGCGGCGAAAGCCGGCATCGACCAGCTCACGCGCGTGCTCGCGCTGGAATGGGGCGCCGACGGCGTGCGCGTCAACGCGATCTCGCCGGGCCCGATCGACGGCACGGAAGGCTTTCGCAAGCTGATCGCCCGCACCGACGACGAGCTCGCGCTGGCCGAGTCGGCGGTGCCGCTGCGCCGGTTCGGCACGACCGACGACATTGCGAATCTCGCGTTGTTCCTCGCATCGCCGTATGCGTCGTACGTGTCCGGCGCGGTGATTCCGTGCGACGGCGGCGGCGCGATCGACAGCGTGAAGCCGGCGATCGAACGGGCGGGCGCGAACGCGTCGGCCGGTGCCTGACGCGCGGACGCGACCGATACGGGCAATCCATACCCGATAACTACCCGGACGGGTGGCGGCGGCCGTCAGGCCGCTGCCTACACTGATTCCACGACGAATATAACCAGACAGGAGACGACGTGCATTCCCTTCCTTTTCCGACGTCGCACGGTTGCATGACGGAGCCGCGCGAGCCCATCGACATGCGCCGTGCACTACGGGCACGGCAGCCGGGCCGCGCCTGAACCGGCCGATCACGAAGCGAGAGAGCTCATGACAATCCCAACCGATTCGATCCAGCACGCGGCATCGGGCACGTCCGGCACACGGACCGCGCGGCATCGCCTGATCAACATCGACAACGGCGGCACGCTGACCGACATCTGCGTGATGGACGGCGACAACGTGATCCGCACGAAGACGCTGACCACGCCGCACGACCTGTCGCAATGCCTGTTCGACGGGCTGCGCAAGGCGTCCGTGGCGATCTACGGCAACGAAGACCTGGAGGCGCTGCTGTTGTCGACGGCCGCGATTCGTTACTCGACGACACAGGGGACGAACGCACTCGTGGAGCGCAAGGGGCCGCGGCTCGGGCTCGTGGTCGGCGGGACGCTATCGGCCGCGCAGGTGCGCGATGCCGACGGTGCCGCCGACCTGTTCGATGCGGTGATCGGCAGCCGCGCGGTCACGCTGTCCGGCGATTCGCCTGAAGCCGACGTGGTCCGCGCGGTCGGCGAACTCGCGGCGTCGGGGGCCAACCGGCTCGTCGTGGCGATCGGCGGCCCGCGGCGCGTCGAGCTCGAACAGCGACTGAAGCGCAAGCTGCTGCGCAGCTTTCCGCCGCACCTGCTCGGCGCGCTGCCGATCCTGTATGCACACGAAATCGCCGACGACGCGAGCGACGTGCGCCGCACGTGGACCGCACTGTTCAACGCGTTCCTGCATCCGGCGATGGAGCGCTTTCTCTACAGCGCCGAACAGAAGCTGCGCGACGCGCGCGCGCAGAGCCCGCTACTCGTGTTCCGCAACGACGGATATGCAGGGCGCGTCGCGAAGACGATCGCGTTGAAGACCTACAGTTCCGGCCCGCGCGGCGGGATGGAAGGCGCACGCGTGCTGGCCCGGCACTACGGGTTGACGCATCTGCTGTCGATGGACATCGGCGGAACGACGACCGACATCGGCGTGGTCGACGAACGGGGCGTGCGCGCGGACCGGCACGGCAACGTCGAAGGCGTCGCGACGTCGTTCGCGTTGTGCGACGTGGTCAGCGCGGGCGTCGGCGGAAGCTCGATCATCCGCGTGGAGGGCGAACGCATCGCCGTGGGGCCGCAAAGCGTCGGCAGCGCGCCGGGGCCGGCCTGTTTCGGCCTGGGCGGCACGCAGGCGACGATCACCGATGCGTTCACGCTGTCGGGCCTGCTCGATCCCGCGTCGTTCTTCGGCGGCAAGCTGCAGCTCGACAAGGCGCGTGCCCGCCAGGCGGTTCATGCGCATGTTGCCGATCCGCTGAAGATGGGCGACCTGGAAGCGCTCGCCGCGATGGAGGCCGCGTGGGTGAAGAAGGTCGCCGACAGCCTCATCGCTTATTCGCCGATCCGGCCCGACACGACGCTTGCCGCGTTCGGCGGCGCGGGGGCGCTCGTCGCATGCCGCGTCGCGGAGGCGATCGGCGTGAAGCGGGTGCTGATTCCGGGGCTGGCGGCCGTGTTTTCCGCATACGGAATCGGCTTCTCGGATGTGGGGCACAGCTTCTCGGCGCCGCTTGCCGGAGCGACCGACGGCGCACTCGCGGCTGCGATGGACACGCTGTTCACGCAGGCGTCGCGTGCGATGTTCGGTGAAGACGCGGCGATCGACGACTGCCGGTTGGTCTATACGGTCGAAGCGACCGGCGCCGAAGGCCGGAGTACCGAGCACACGGTGACGGGCACGACGCTGCCCGCCGGGCTTGCGCCGGATGCGACGCTGTCCGTGTCGCTGACTGCGATCAAGCGCATGCCGCAAGCGACGCTGGACGGCCGATTCGGCGAGGCCGACCACCAGCCCGCCGTTGCTCACGGCACGCGGCGCGTCGTGGTCGATGGCCGCGAAGTCGACCTGCCGCTGTACCGCGTCGAGGATCAGCCGAAGGGCGTTGCGGTACGCGCGGCCGGCCCGGCAGTACTCGAGGAAGCGTTCTTCACCGGGCGCATCGACGCCGGCTGGCATTTCGACATCAATTCCGCCGGAGACATCCTGCTCAGCAGCGGCACGGAGAACGAATGATGAAAGTCCTGATTACCGAAACCCTGCGCATCGATCTCGGCACGGAACAATGGGAGTGCCGGCGCTGCGGTCATGCGCACGGCAGCGCGCGCGACAACTACAAGCGCGGCCTGCTCGTGCACGACCGTGACCCGCGCGAGATCCACAAGCCGCTGCTCGATCCGAACCGCTATGCGCGCACTTATTCGCCGGACCCGGACTGGTGCCGGATCCTCGAATACTACTGCCCGGAATGCGGCGTGCTCGTCGAAGCCGAATATCTGCCGCCCGGCCATCCGCCGCTGCACGACATCGATCTCGACATCGACGCGCTGAAGCTGCAATGGAAGGATCGCGAGGAGATGACGGAGCCCGCGCAGGCGCCCGACCTTGCACTCGAGCGCGTGAAGCTGCAGCGCGCGCTGCATGCAGCCGCCCATCATCGTCACGCAGTCGGTGCCGGCACCGACTCGTCGTCCACTTGAGCCACGGGGAGATTCGATCATGAAACGTGTTTCCGTCGACATTGGCGGCACCTTCACCGATTGCTTCGTGGCATGGGGCGATCATTGCGTCGAAGGCAAGTCGCTCACGACACACCACAATCTGGCAGTCGGCTTCAACGATTCGCTTGCCGACGCATGCCGCCAGCTCGAGCTGACGCCGACCCAGCTGCTGTCCGAAGTCGACTCGGTGCGCTACGCGACGACGCTCGGCACCAACGCGCTGATCGAGCGCAAGGGTCCGCGCGTCGGCCTGCTCGTCACGACGGGCTTCAAGCACACGGTGCCGTTGTCGCGGGCCCGCGGTTACGGGGAAGGGCTGTCCGAACACGAGCAGATGGACATTCCGAATGCGGCGCGCCCGGAGCCACTGGTGGCGATTCCGCTGATCCGCGAGATTCGCGAGCGTGTCGACTACGTCGGCCAGGTGTTCTGGACGCTCGACGAGGACGACGTGCGGTTGCGCATCCGCGAGCTCGTCGACGCCGGCGCGCAGGCACTCGTCGTGATGTTCACGAACAGCGTCGTGAACCCGGTGCACGAGCTGCGCGTGCGCGAGATTTTCCTCGAGGAGTACCCGGCGCACATGCTCGGCGCGATCCCGATGCTGCTGTCGCACCAGGTGGTCGGCCGCAAGGGCGAGTATGCGCGCGCAACGTCGTCGATCATCGACGCGTTCCTGCACCAGATCATGTACCACGGGCTCGGCACGCTGGAGCTGAACCTGCGCCAGCAGGGCTATACGAAGCCGATGCTGGTCAATCACAACTCGGGCGGCATGGCGCAGCTCAACTCGACCGATGCGCTGCAGACCGTCCACTCGGGGCCGGTGTCGGGCATCGCCGCGAGCGAGTACCTGGCGGCGGCCGCCGAGCTGGGCAACGTCGTCGCGACCGACATGGGCGGCACGAGCTTCGACATCGGGATCGTCGTGCAGGGCGGGCAGAAGTTCTACGACTTCAACCCGGTGATCGACCGCTGGCTCGTCAGTGTGCCGATGGTGCACCTCGTCGCGCTGGGGGCGGGCGGCGGCTCGATCGCGCGCTACGAGCGGATGTACAAGACGGTCGAGATCGGCCCGCAATCGGCCGGCTCCGATCCGGGGCCCGCGTGTTACGACCGCGGCGGCCAGCATCCGACCGTCACCGACGCCGATCTGCTGCTTGGCTATCTCGATCCGAAGAACTACGCGAACGGCCGCATTCCGCTGAATCCGCGCCGTGCGAAGCAGGCGATGCAGGACGACCTGTGCGACGTGCTCGATCTCGACGTGATCGAAACCGCCAAGCTGATCAAGAAGCAGGTAGACGCGTCGATGGCGAACGGCATCGCCACCGAATTGCGCACGCGCGGCTTCGAGCCGAAGGAATTCACGGTGCTCGCGTATGGCGGCAACGGGCCGCTGCATGCGTGCGGGATCGCGTCCGCGCTCGGGGTTGCGAAAGTGCTGGCGCCGCCGTATTCGTCGACGTTCTCCGCGTGCGGCGCGGGGACGGTGAACCAGATGCATATCCACGAAATGAACACGTGGACCGTGCTGTTCAACCCGAACACGAAATCATTCTTCCTGGATTTCGACACGTTCAACCGCGGTGTCGAGGAACTCGAGCGGCGCGGGCGCGAGGATCTCGAACGGCAGGGGATGGACCCGTCGCAGATCCGCTACCGGCTCGAACTCGACATGCGCTACGGCAACCAGCGCGTGCAGACGGCCGTCGTCACGCCGATCTCGCGCCTGAAGACGCAGCGCGACGTGCTGACGCTGATGGAGCTGTTCCACGAAAGTTATGGCTCGCGCTTCGGGGACGGCTCGCAAAGCCCGGAAACCGGCGTGCGGATCAACACGCTGCGCGTATGCGCGTACGTCGAACAGCCGTCGGTGAAGTTCGCGAAGCTCGCGGTCAGCGACGATCCGCTGCCACCGCCGGAACCGGTCGGCTACCGCGAATGCCATTTCGTCGGGCACGACGGGCCGCAACGCACCGCCATCTACGACGACCGCGCGCGTGCCGAGCGCACGCAGATCGAAGGGCCGGCCGTCATCACGACACGCGCGACGACGTTCCTCGTCGAGCCGGGCTGGATCTATCAGGCGACGGCCCAGGGCGGCGCGTGGTTCCTGCGCAAGTAAGCAAGGAGATCGACATGCAAAACGACATCAATGCGGAAGACCGGGCGCTGCTCGACAAGTTCATCGCCGACAACACGCTGTTTCTCGGCCCTGATCCCGAGATCATGCGCAACCACAGCATCCTGCCGCGCTCGAAGGTGGAAAACGAAGTGCTGGAGCGCGGCGTCGACCCGCACCAGGTCCACCATGTGCGCGGGCTGGTCAACTCGGCGCTGTCCGAAGCGTTCACGATGGTGAACCAGATGGGCGCGGCGCCGGGCGCGAAGTGGGGCGACCTCGTGACCGCGATCTACACCGCGCAGGGCGACCTGTCGATGATCGCGCCGCACGGGATCATCGCGTTCGCCGCGTGCTGCTTCTATCCGATCCGCTTCATCATCAAGAACTGGGTGAACGACCCGACGGTCGGCGTGAAGGACGGCGACGGCTTCATCCACAACGACGCGCGCTACGGCGGCATCCACAATACCGACCAGTCGATGATGATGCCGCTGTTCTACAAGGGCGAACTCGTGTGCTGGCTCTCGTCGACGATCCACGAGGGCGAGAACGGCTCGACCGAGCCGGGCGGGCTGCCGGCCAAGGCGGAGAGCAAGTACGACGAAGGCATCAAGATGCCGCCGTTCAAGATCGTCGAGAACTTCGAGCTGAAGCGCGACCTCGTCACGTTCCTGCAGAACTCGGTGCGCGACCCGCGCCTGCAGCTCGAGGACATGAAGGTGAAGCTGCACGCGGTGCTGCGCCTGCGCGAGCGGATCATCGCGCTGCTCGACCAATATGGCCGCGATGCGCTGATCGGCACGTTGCGCACGCACCTGGAAGACGTCGAGACGGAAATGCGCCGCCGCATTCGCGAACTGCCCGACGGCACGACGCGCGTGCTGCAGTTCATGGATTCCAGCCTGCGCGAGAACGCGTTGCAGAAAATCTCGTGCGCGATCACCGTGAAGGGCGACCGGATGGTGATGGATTTCCGCGGCTCGGCGCCGCAGTTCATGAACCGTTCCGTCAATACCAACATTGCGTCGTTCAAGGCCGCGCTGTGCACGGGCCTGCTGCAGAACATCTGGCCCGACCTGCCGCATACGATGGCCGTGCTGTCGCCGATCGAGATCATCACCGATCGCAACTCGATCCTCGATGCGGAAGGCGAGATGCCGCAGGCGATGAGCCTGATGCCGCTGTTCAAGGGCTGCGTCGTGTGGACGATTCCGATGAACAAGCTGAGCTACAGCCTGCCGCACCGCTACTCGGCGGTGATCGCGTCGCAGTACGACCAGGCGGCGACGTTCATCTACGGCGGCCTGACGCAGCACGGCGACGTGACCGGCAACTTCTGCGCGGACATCAACGGCAACGGGCAGGGCGCGCGCAGCCACGCGGACGGCGAGCATTCGATCTCGCCCGTGTTCGGCTTCATGTGCGACACCGGCGAACACGAGATCGCGGAAGAGGACACGCCGATCATCCGCCTCGGCGCGCAGCGGCTCGCGAAGGACCGGATCGGCTGGGGCAAGTATCGCGGCGGAATGGGCTACGAGCAGATCGCGACCGCGCGCGGTTCGGGGCTGTGGGGCTTCATGACGGGCTGCGAAGGCTCGAAGTTTCCGTCGGCGCAGGGGCTGTTCGGCGGCTACTCGTGCCCGAGCTACCAGCTGATGAAGATCAAGGGCATCAACATCTTCAAGGTGCTCGAGGAGAACCCGAAGGCCGTCGACACGTTCGACATCGTCGAGCTGATGAACAAGCGGCCGATTCCGGGCGCGCAGTACAGCAGCCACGACATGGGCATGACGTTCGAGATCTGCAACGAGGGCGAGATCTACATGATCTGCCAGGGCTCGGGCGGCGGCTATGGTGACGTGCTCGAACGCGATCCGGCGCTCGTGATGAAGGACCTGCGCGAGGAACTGATGTCGCACGAGAACGCGCGCGACATCTACAAGGTCGTCTACGACGACGAGACGCTCGTCGTGGATGTCGAGGCGACGGCGGAAGCGCGGGCGGCCGAGCGGCTCGCCCGGATTGCGCGCGGCAAGCCGTTCGACGCGTTCTGCGACGCATGGGTGACGCCGGAGCCGCCTGCGACGCTGCCGTACTTCGGCAGCTGGAACGACCGCACCGAGATCTACGCGACGACGCTGGGCCAGCGCGTCAGGATGCCGGCGGACGCGATACAGGGCGCATTCATGCTCGATCCGAAGGATGTCCGCATCGCGGAGCTGGAGGCGCAGTTGGCCGGCAAGGCGGCGCAAGCATAAGCCGGTGCCACGGCCGAGGCGCGGCGGGCGGGAGCCGCCGCGCCGAACGCTTTTTTACTGCAGGACGGGCGGCGGTCGCGTGATTGACGGCCACCCGGCCTCATGCTGAACTGGAAGGCATCATGTCTCGACTCATCGATACCGCTCGGGTACGCCGGCCGCTCTGGCTGAATCACGCTGGCTACAGCGTGCCGTTGCTCGCGGGCGGCAGCGCGCCGTGGCTCGACAGCGCTGCGTGCGTCGCGTGGACACGCCAGGCGCACGGGCTGCTCGGATCGGACGTGCTCACCTTGCCGCTGGCGGACCTTGCCGCCGCATGGTTGACGCGCGACACGGCATTGAAGGACGCGATGGCCGCGAACACGAAGCGCGCGCATCTGCCGCTGAAGGCATGTCTCGCGAGCACGCCGCTGCGCGAGCATGCGGCCGCGCTGGCGAGCGCGTTGCGCGCGGCGTTGCCCGATGCGATCTTCGCACTCGTGCTACCGTCTCCACGCGACTGGGCGGCGCGTGCGCTTGCGTCGGCAGGCGGTTTGCCGCACGGTGAGGTCGACGAGGACGCCGCCGATGCGGCGGCGTCGAGCATCGCGGATTTCCTGAGGGTGTTCGCGACGGCGGGCGTCGATGCGGTGCTGCTGCGCGAGTCGCGTACGTGGGAGGCCGACGAAGCCGCGTTGTGGCTCGAACTGTATCAACCCGTCGCGAACGTCGCGACGCATTACGGCTGGGACTGGGGAATGCAATGGCCGGCGGCCGTGACGCTTGCCGACGGCCAGGGGCCGGATTTCACGATCGCGCCGACGCGATGCGGGCACGGTGCGGCCGGGATCGTCGTGCCGGACACGTTCTGGCAGGACGGTGAGCTGCCGGCGCCGGAACCCAAGGCATTCGACGTGGCCGACATTCCGGCTGCGGCGCATCCGGAGACCGTTCTCGAACGGCTCGCGCTCTTACATGAAAGGCGATTGACATGGTGAACGAAGGCGAACTGCTGTGGACACCCGGCGAGAAGTTCGTGCGCGGCTCTCATCTTGCACGCTATCTCGACTGGCTCGCGACCGATCGCGATCTGGCATTCGCGGACTACGACGCGCTCTGGCGCTGGTCGGTGCGCGAGCCCGACGCGTTCTGGGCGTCGATCTTGCAATGGTACGGCGTGCAGTATGACGGCTCGGCGCGACGCGTGACGGACGGCGCGCCGATGCCGCATACGCGCTGGTTTCCGGATGCGCGCGTGAACTACGCGGAGCATGTGCTGCAGAATGCCGCGCATGCGGGTGCGGCGCCGGCCTTCCATTACGCTTCGGAAACGCGGCCGTTGCAGACGATGTCGCTTGCCGATCTCGCGAGCCAGGTGCGGCGCTTCGCGACGCGCCTGCGCGAACTCGGCGTGGTGCCGGGCGATCGTGTTGTCGCGTATCTGCCGAACGTGCCCGAGTGCGCGGTCGCGATGCTCGCGACGACCGCCATCGGCGCGATATGGTCGTCGGCCGCGATCGATTTCGGCGTGCGCACCGTCGTCGACCGCTTCCAGCAGATCGCGCCGAAGGTGCTGATCGCCGCCGACGGCTACCACTTCGGCGGCAAGGTATTCGACCGCCGGCGCGAGGTCGCCGAGATCGCGCAGGCGCTGCCGTCGCTGCAGACGCTCGTCTGGCTGCCGAACGTGGCGGATGCGATGCCGGCCGACGCAACGTCGCTGCCGTGCGCGGTGCACACATGGGACGCGTTGCTCGCCGGCCCCGACGTCCTGGCCGATACGTTCCGCTTCGAGCGGGTCGGCGCCGATCATCCGTTGTGGATCGTGTTCTCGTCGGGCACCACGGGCTTGCCGAAGGCGATCGTGCATGGTCATGCGGGCATCCTTGCCGAGCACCTGAAGCTGATGCATCTGCATATGGACCTGCACCCGGGCGATGTGATGTTCTTCTACAGTACGACCGGCTGGATGATGTGGAATCTGCTGGTCGCCTCGCTGCTGACCGGCGCATCCGCCGTACTCTACGACGGCAGCCCGATGCATGGCGGCCCCGAGTGTCTGTGGCGGCTCGCGGCCGACGCCGGCGCCACCTGCTTCGGCGGCAGTCCGACCTTCGTGCAGATGATGGAAAAATCGGGCATCGAGCCCGGGCGGCAGTTCGACCTGTCGGCACTCAGGAGCGTGCTGCTCTCCGGTGCGCCGAGCACGCCCGAGACGTTCGCATGGTTCTACCGCAACGTGAAGCGGGACCTGTGGGTCACGTCGCAATCGGGCGGCACCGAGCTGTGCAGCGGGCTGGTGGGCGCGGTGCCGTCGCTGCCGGTGCACGCGGGAGAGATCCAGGCGCGCATGCTCGGCATGGCGGTCGACGTGTGGAACGACGACGGGCAGCCGGTCGTCGACGAAGTGGGCGAACTCGTCGTCACGCAGCCGGCCCCGTCGATGCCGATCTTCTTCTGGAATGACGACGGCGGCGCGCGCTATCGCGAGTCGTACTTCGAGTATTTCCCCGGCGTATGGCGGCACGGGGATTTCATGCGAATCACGCGCGACGGCGGCTGCTACATCTACGGGCGCGCGGATTCGACGCTGAATCGATACGGCGTGCGAATCGGCTCGGCGGAGATCTATCGCGTCGTCGAGGAGATCGACGAGGTGGCCGACAGTCTGGTCGTGTGCTGCGAGCTGCCGGGTGGCGGCTTCTTCATGCCGCTGTTCGTGCGGCTGCGCAATGGCGATACGCTCGACGACACGCTGCGGGCGCGCATCGCCGAACGGCTGCGCACGCTGTGCAGCCCGCGCCACGTGCCGGACACGATGGTCGCGATGGACCAGATACCGTACACGCTGACGGGCAAGAAAATGGAGGTGCCGGTGCGCAAGATCCTGATGGGGCGTCCGGTCGAGCAGGCGGCGAGCCGCGACGCGATGGCCAATCCGGCCGCGCTCGATGCCTACGTCGCGTTCGCTGCCGAGGTGCCGCGATGATCGCGACTGCGTCGCTTCCCGAGGCGGCCGCCGCGCCAGGCGGCGACGACTCCGCCGCGCACGAATCGGCGGCATGCCTGCGGCCATACTGCTGTAATCCGTTTGCAGCGTTCTCCGCGTTTTCCCGGGTGGGCGGGTGGACGCCGCCGCTACCGGACGCGCGTGCGGCGCCCGACGGTGATGCCACGGCTTGAAGCTGCCGCGTGAATGCGGCAGGATGAACGACCCGACCCTCACCCGGATGATCGTGACCGTTTCCCGAAATGCGATCCAGCGTAGCGTGCGTCATGACGGCGTCGATTTGCGCGAGCACAAGTTTTCACCGCCTGCCGCGCGACGCGGCGCGATCGTGCGACACGCGTTGCTCGAACGCGTGACGCGACTCGGCGTGCCGCACGTCGTGATCCTGCACGCGCCGCTCGGCAGCGGCAAATCCACGCTGCTTCGGCAGATCATGGAGATCGGCACCGCGAAGCGCTGGACGATCGGGTGGCTGACGCTCGACGAGAACGACAACGATCCGCGCCGCTTCGAAACGTACTTCATCGCGCTGGTCACGCAGATGGTGGCGGACGCGGGCGGCCCCGCGCCCGAGCAGTCGCCGGCGACGACCGACAACATGATCGACTGGGTGCTCGATCGATTCGGGCAGATTCCCGGCCCGATCGGCTTGTGCATCGACGATCTCCAGTGGATCCGCGATCCCGCGATCCTGCGGTTCCTGCGCGACCTGTTGCGCGCGCTGCCGGGCCGCTGCCGGATCTATATCGGGTCGCGCAATTTGCCGGACATCGGCGTGAGCACGCTGCTCGTCGCCGAGGAGGCGCTGGTGCTGCGGATGGAGGACCTGCGTTTCTCGCCGGAGGAGTCGGTCGAATTCATGACCGCGTCGGACGACGAGGCGCTCGACATGGAGATCGCGTCGTTCGTGCAGGCGCGCACCGAAGGCTGGCCGGCCGGGTTGCAGCTGTTCAAGCTGGCGCTTGCGCGCGGCAATCCGTGGCATACGGTCGACGAGATGCGCGATTGCGGGCCGCTGGAGCTGGTGCGCTACCTGTCGGAAAACACGCTGTCGCTGCAGCCGCCGGACGCACAGGTGTTCCTGCTGAAAACATCGTTGCTGCGGCGCTTGAACGGATCGCTGTGCGCGGAGGTGACGGGCGCGCATCACGCAGACGCGGTGCTGCAGCGACTGGAGCAGGACGGCCTGTTTCTCGAGGCGCTCGACGGCAATCCGGGCTGGTACCGGTATCACAGCCTGTTTGCGCGCTTCCTTTCCGACCGTCTCGGTCAGGACGGTCCCGATGGCGTGCTCGACGTGCACCGGCGCGCGGCGCACTGGTACGTGCGTCACGGCGTGCCCGAGGAGGCGATGTACCACGCGGTCGAGGCGCGCGAGTATGCGCTTGCGGTGCGCACGCTCGACGAATGGGCGTCGCGGCTGATCGCGGGCGCGGAGCTGGCCACGGTGGCGTACTGGTTCGACCGGCTGCCGTTGAACGAGGTGCTCGGCAACCGCAGTCTTGCGATCAAGGTGGCATGGGCGCTCGTGTTCCTGCGTCGCGGGAGCCCGACGCATCCGTTGCTGTCGTATCTCGACGAGACACGCACACGCGAACATGACGGCGCCACGCACAATCCGGACGTCGTGCTGGCGATGGCGACGATGTTCAACAACGATCTGCGCGGTGCCGCGCGTCTCGCGAACATCCCGGTGCTGCATCAGCCGGCGCGCGACATCTTCGAGGCGTTTGAACTGGGCGCGGCAGCAAACCTGCTGACGTTCAGCGCGATGGCGACGTGGAACGAGGAAGACATCCACCACATGCTCGTACTGGCGAACAGCCACAACGATCATGCGCAGGCCGCGTTCAGCCAGGGATACACGCTCGCGCTGCGCTGCATCCTGCAGGTCACCAGCGGGCAACCGAGGCTCGCGACCGAGGCGCCGCGCGCGACGTCGGGCACCCGGCCGTGGCCCTACGTGAATCGCGGCATGGCGGCGGTGGCGCTTGCGGCATCGCGGATCTGGGCGTGCTATGAAGCCGATGCGCTCGACATCGGGGAAAGGCTCGCGACACAGTTCGAGGACGAGATCGCGCTTGCGGCCGTACCGGAATTCATTGCGCTGTCGATGGTCTCGATCGCGCGCATTCACGCGGCCCGCGGGCGGATGATCCAGGCGCGCGACACGCTCGATACGCTCGAGCGCCTGAGCTTTCAGAGCCAGTGGTCGGGCGTGCGCGAGATGATCGCGTGGGAGCGGCTTTACTTTGCGGGGCGCAGCGGCGATGCGGCGCGTGTCGATGCGCTGCTGCAGCACGTGACGGACGACGCGTCGCCGTCGGACCCCGTGTGGATTCCGATCACCGAGATGCTGAGCGGGCGGCTGCTGGGCCGGATCCGGCTCGCGCTGTTCCGTCAGCAACTCGACCGCGCCGGCGAGTTGCTGAAAGCCGCGCTGGCGATCACGCCGGCCCGGCCGCTGCTGTCGGTCAAGCTGCACGTGCTGCAGGCGCTGGTGCAGCATCGGCAGGGGCATACGCGGCTCGCGCTGCGAACGCTGCAGGGCGTACGCGAAACGGCCGGCGCCGGCGGCTGCAGACGCGCGCTGCTCGACGAAGGCGCCGAACTGGTCGCGTTACTCGACCAGGCACCCGACGCCGAGATGCCGCATACCGCGCAGGCACCGGAACAACGTTTCCATGCGGCGGCGTGGTACGGCGCCCTGTCGCAGCGCGAACAGGAAATCCTGCGGCTGCTGTGCAGCGGCGCATCGAATCGCGAGATTTCGGAGAAGCTGTTCCTTTCCGAAAACACCGTGAAGTTTCATCTGAAGAACGTGTATCTGAAGCTGGACGTGAAGAATCGCGCGCAGGCGATTCTCAAGGCGCAACTCGACTTGCGGTGACGCAATGCGAAGAGGACGGCAACGCGGGGTGCGTTGCCGTCCTCTTCGGTACGTCGGCTCAGGCAATCGCGGTACGGGTGGGCGCGGCGGAAGAAGCCGGCCACCGTGTCACGTCCGTGCAAGCGCGAGCGCCGGCCCGTTGCGCCGGCAGGCAGCCCGCCTTGCGGCGGGTAGCCGACCGGGCGTTACGCCCCCAGATGCTTCCGGAAGAACGGCACCAACTGCTCCAGCGCCTGGCCGGTCGGCGCGGGCTGGTCGTACAGGTCGTAGTGGGTCGCGCCGGGCACGATCTGCAGCGTCTTCTCGGTCGAACGCGCGCGGTTGTACAGGTCGAAGCCGTCGCGGTACGAACCGAACGCGCCCGGCTCGCCGCCGCCGATGACGATATGCAGCGGCTGCGTCAGCAGGTGCTCGGCCAGGTGGAACGCATCCCAGCCGACCGCCGGCGCGAGGCTCGAGAAACGCAGCTGGTTGGGCGAACCGGGCTGCTGGCCGCGCGGCGTCGTGTAGTAGTCGACCGCTTCGACGATGTCCACGTTGGTCAGGCCGGCCTGCTCGAGCGCCGCCTTGGAGGTCGGGATGTAGGTGGTCAGCAGCGGTTCGGCGCCGCGTGCTTCCGCCGTACGCTGGCTGGCGATCGCGTCCAGCGCCTTCAGCGCCGAATCCGGCGTCAGGTCACCTTCACGCATGATGCGGCCGTAGTTGGCGCCGACCACCGTGGCCACCGCCTTGAAACGGCGCTCGGTCATCGCAGCATTGACCGCATAACCGCCGCCGCCGCACACGCCCAGCACGCCGATGCGCTTCTCGTCCACGAAGGGGAGCGTGACCAGGTAGTCCACCGCGCAGCGGAAGTCTTCCACGCGCAGCGTCGGATCTTCGCTGAAACGCGGTTCGCCGCCGCTCGCGCCCTGGGTCGACGCGTCGAAGGCCAGCGTGATGAAACCCTGCTCGGCGAGCTGTTCGCCGTAGATGCGGCCCGAGGTCTGCTCCTTGCAGCTACTGATCGGGTGGGCGCAGACGATCGCCGGGTAGGTCTTCGTTTCGTCGAAGTCCTTCGGAAAGCGAAGGTCGGCAGCCACGTCCCACATGCGGTTCTTGAAGGTTACGGTTTTCATGGTGAGGTCCTGTCGTGTGCGCGTGGCCGGTCGTGTCGACGGTCGGGCCCTGCGCGCGATGAATGGATCGGGGAATGTTTCCCGGTGAGCGAGTCGAACGCCGGCATGCCGTCTGGGAGGGCGCGCCGTTGGTGCTCGCGGTAAGGAACACTTTAGACCTTGACAGGCTCGGTGATAATCCAGAAAAATTTTGATGCAGTTATAAGTGGAGCTTCTGAATGAACGGCAACAACCTCAAGGACCTGACGGCATTCCTGCTGGTCGCCGAAGAAGGCAGCTTCACGCGCGCGGCCGCGCGCCTGGGCATCTCGCAGTCGGCGCTCAGCCAGGTCATTCGCGCGCTCGAGACGCGGCTGGGCCTACAGCTGTTCGCGCGCACCACGCGCAGCGTTTCGCTGACCGCCGCGGGCAGCCGGCTGCTGGAGCTGATCGGCCCGGCGATGGGCGAAATCGACTCGGGCCTCGATGAGATTACCCACCTGCGCGACAAGCCCGCCGGGACGATCCGCCTCAATGCCGACGAATATGCGGTGCAGCATGTGCTGCAGCCGGCCGTGACGCGGCTCCTGCCCGCGTACCCCGACATACGCGTCGAACTCAATATCGATTACGGGCTGACCGACATCGTCAGCGGGCGCTACGACGCGGGCGTGCGGCGCGGCGGGCTCGTGGCCAAGGACATGATCGCCGTGCAGATCAGCCCGCCGCATCCGATGTCGGTCGTCGGGGCGCCGGCGTATTTCGCCAGCCGGCCGGCGCCGAAGCACCCGCGCGACCTGACCGACCATCTCTGCATCAACCTTCGCCTGCCGACCCACGGCGAGTATTTCCCGTGGGTGTTCGCGAAAGCGGGCAAGGAGCAGCGCGTGAAGGTCGACGGTCAACTGGTCGGCAACAGCATCGGGTCGGCGCGCGATGCCGCGCTGAGCGGGCTCGGCCTGGCGTACCTGCCGCATGCGTACGTCGCCGAACAGCTGGCCTCGGGGCAACTGGTCGAAGCGCTGTCGGGCTGGCGCAAGACCTACGAGCCGTACTACCTCTACTACCCGAGCCGCCGCCATGCGTCCCCCGCGTTTTCGCTGGTGGTCGACGCACTGCGCTACCGCGGATAGGGTTCGTTGCCGTGCAGGCGGCGTGGGCGGTGCGGGCAGGCCATGCGCCGGTGATCGAGTGGCCGGAGTGGTGCGATCGCCATCCGGCCCGGTTTGTCGGCGTGGGGTCTGGGCGCGTGCCGGCGACGTAGCGGCGCGTCCGGAACCGGCGCATCGCCTCCTGTTGGCACGTCCCGCGC
The DNA here is from genome assembly GCF_017104825.1 of Burkholderia sp. Ac-20345. Classification (NCBI taxonomy): domain Bacteria; kingdom Pseudomonadati; phylum Pseudomonadota; class Betaproteobacteria; order Burkholderiales; family Burkholderiaceae; genus Burkholderia; species Burkholderia sp. Ac-20345. The sequence goes on from NZ_JAAGPO010000034.1 coordinate 47,090, forward strand.
GCCGGAAGCGCATCGGCCGCGATCGTCGATTCCGTTGTACGGAAACCGCCGCGCTCCGGAATTGACCGCCCGACGGCATGGCCGCACGCTGCACGTGAACTGATGAAGCACCCCCGATCGTGCCGACTCGCATCGGCGTGCCGGGCGGACGCACGCAGCGAAACCATCGCCAATATGGAGACAAGTGATGCCCCGTTCCCTTCGCGCACGGCCGACTCGTCGTGTCGATTTCCATGTGCATGCCGGCGATCGCGCCGGATTGCATCGCGACGCTTCCCGACACGCCGACGAGTAATGCCGATGCCGCTCGATCCGCAAATTGCCGCGATTCTGAAGACGCTCGAAGCCGCACCGCCGATGGAGAGCTTGTCCGTCGACGCGCTCAGGAACAGCCTCGCGTACCCGCCGCTCGACCGGCGCACCGTTGTCGGCGAGGTCGTCGATTTCGACCTGCCGCTCGAAGGGCGCGTGCTCGCGGCGCGCCTGTACCGGCCGCTGGTTACGCACAGCGATGGCGTCACCGTGTTCTTTCATGGCGGCGGCTTCGTGATCGGCAATTTCGACACGCACGATCACGTGTGTCGCGATCTCTGCGCGGAAAGCGGCGCCGCCGTGATCGCCGTCGATTATCGGCTGGCGCCGGAACACCGGTTTCCCGCCGCCGTCGACGATTGCTTCGATGCCGTGTGCCGGATCGCGCAACAAGCCGACACGCTGTCGTTCGACCCGTCGCGCATCGTCGTGGCCGGTGACAGCGCGGGCGGCAACCTGGCCGCCGTGACCGCGCTGAGGAGCCGCGACGAAGGCGGCCCGCCGTTGCGTGCGCAGGTGCTCGTCTATCCAGTGACCGACTATCACACGCCGCCGACCCGTTCGTACATCGACAACCAGTCCGGCTATTCGCTGACGCGCGCGGCGATGGTCCGGTTCTGGGGCGACTACGTCGCGAACGAACGGGAGGCGCTGCATCCGCATGCGTGCCCGCTGCGCGCGAAATCGCTGGCGGGCCTGCCGCGCGCGCTGGTGATCACGGCCGGGTTCGATCCGCTGCGCGACGAAGGGGAAGCCTATGCGAATCGCCTGTTCGATGCTGGCGTGCCGGTCACGTTCTGGCGCCACGACGACATGATTCACGGCTTCTTCCGGATGGGGCCGGCCTGTGCGGCGGCCCAGCAGGGATTGCTGCGCGCGGCGGCGTGGATACGCGACGTGATGGCGCGCTGACGAAAGATGAAGCGTCGTGGCTTGACGGATGAACGAATTCGGAGTGCGAATGGAAACAGAACAACATATCGGCTTTCTGGGCCTCGGTCAGATGGGCGGCCCGATGGCGGAGCGCCTGCTCGGACACGCGTTCCGCCTGCATGTGTACGATCCGTCGCCGGCGGCGCTCGGGCCTTTCGTCGACGGCGGCGCCGTCGTCCACGATTCGCCGCGCGCGGTTGCCGATGCGGCCGGCATCGTGTTCGCGTGCCTGCCGAACCGGGACGTGTCGCTGGCGGTCGGCCTGGGGCCGGACGGCGTCGTGCACGGATCGGCGATCCGCACCTACGTGGAGATGTCGACGATCGGTCAGGACCTGATCGAGCGGATCGGTGACGGGCTCGCGCAGAAGGGGATCGGCATCGTCGATGCGCCGATTTCCGGCGGCGCGCCGGCCGCACGCGCCGGTACGCTCGCGATGCTCGCGGCCGGCGCACCGGCGCTCGTCGAGCAGGTGTCGCCGCTGCTGTCGCTGATCGGCAAGGACGTGTTCGTGATGGGCGAGCGCGCCGGCATGGTGCAGGTCATGAAGATCGTGAACAACATCATCATGGCGACCAATCTCGTCGTGTGCTCGGAAGGGCTGGCGATGGGCGCGAAGGCCGGCCTCGACCCCGACATGATGATGCAGCTGCTCGATGCCGGCACGGCGCAGAGCTTTGCGTGCTCGAAGATGCTGAGCCGGGCCGTGGCGGGGCGCTTTGACTACGGTGCGGCGCTCGCGATCATCGACAAGGACATGTCGCTCGGATTCGACGCGGCGAGGTTGCTGGACATCGCGGCACCGACGATCGAACGCGCGCGCGACGTCTGGCACGCGGCCTACGAAGCAGGGCGCGGCAAGGACGACTTCACGTCGATCCTGACGTTCGTCGCGGAGCAGGGCGGCACGTGCGTGCGGGGCGGCGGCGTGCCGGGGTGACGCACGACGAACCGCGCCGGTGCTCCGCGTGCGCGATCACGGTTCGTAGCGAACGTCGCGCAGCACTTCCTCGAGATCGAGCGCGGCCTGCTTGAGCGCCGGCACGATGCGCTGCCGGATGGCGTCGATGTCGGCATGGGCCTTGATCGCGCCGCAGCTCAGCGACATCGGCGTGGCCGCGGCGCCGACGCTCACCGGCAATGCGATGCCGTACGCGTTGCGCTGGTATTTGCCGTACGACATGCACACGCCGTTCTCGCGAAGATCCTCGAACGCGTGGTCGATGCCGGCGCGCATCGCGTCGCGCTGCGCTCCCGCGGCGCCCAGCAGCCGCACGACATATTCCTGCCGCCGATGGTCGGGCAGCCCCCACAGCCACGCACGCCCGATCGCCGTCAGGCCCATCGGCAGCAACGAGCCGACGCCGAGCCGCAGCGTCGCGATGCCCGAACTCGTGCGATGCGCGATGTACAGCATGTCGAGGCCATCGCCCGTGGCGAGCGCGACGGACACATCGAGCCGGTCGGCGAGTTGCTGCATCAGCGGATGCGCGAGCCGCGTGACGGGATTGGTTTCGAGGTACGCATGCCCGATGCCGAAGACGCCCGTCGCCAGCTCGAAGCGCGTGCCGCCCGCGACACGGCGGATATACCCGAGCTGGATCAGCGTCGACGTGAGGCGGGACACCGCCGACCGGGACATCCCGGTGCGCTGCGCCAGTTCGCCGTTGGTCAGCGGCGCGCGTTCGGCATGAAACGCGCGCAGCAGCTGAAGGCCGCGGTCGAGCGTGAGCGTGACCTGCGCGGGCTCGGGCGGCGCGGTTTCGGCATGATTCGACGGATCCGTCATCGTGCTCCTGCGCCTTCAGCCTTGGCGCGGCACGCGATCGCGCAGCGTCTGCGCAATCGCGACGAGCCGCGGCCCGAGTTCCCGTTCGATCCGCGCCTGGGCGAGGCGCGCGGTGCGGCCGACACAGCCGAGCACCAGCGGCGGGCGATCGGGCAGCACCAGCGGTGTTGCGACGCACGCGAGTTCCTCTTCCCATTCGCCATGCAGCATACCGAAGCCGAGTTCGCGCACCTGCGCGATTTTTTCGTGCATCCGGCGCCCGATGGTCGGCCAGTTGTCGTCGGGCCGCCGCTCGAGTTCGCTCAGCAGATAGCTGCGCTCCGATTCCGGCAGCACGGCAAGCAGCGACCAGCCCATCAGCGAATAGGCGATATGCATGCGCATGCCGGGCTGCAGCTGCAGGTTGAGCACGACGCGGCTGCCGATCTGGACGTCGAGGATCAGGATGTCGGACCGGTCGCGCGTGCCGAGTAGCACGCAGGTATCGGTCGCCTCGGCGAACTTGCGCATCTCGATGCCGGCGACCCGCTGAAGATCGGGATCGGAAACGGCTGCGTAGCCGAGCGCCAGCGATGCGGCGGCCAGCGAATACTTCCGGCTCGCCTTGTCGTGATGCAGGTAGCCGAGCGCGACGAGCGAGCGCAGCAGTCGCAGCACGGTCGGCGCCGGAATGCCGGTGGCGTGTGCGATTTCCAGGTTGCCGAGCCACGCATGTCCCGGGCCGAACACCGACAGGATCGACAGCCCGCGCGCGAGGGGCGTCACCATCGTGCTGCTCGGCGCGCGCTCGCCGCGCGGCGGCTTCGGCCACGCGGTGTCGACGCCGTGCGGGCCGTTGCCGGACCTCGCATCGACGTGCGTCGGCATGGATCTGCCGGGTTGCATGAGTGTCTCCGTCGGTTCGTTCGATCGCGGGCCGCGTGCGGGCCCGTTGCGCGTTGCTGGTCGAATCGTACTACCATCGCGCCGATCGTGACGCTGGGGCGAGCCCGGAGGCGTGCCCGGCGCGTCAGCGCGACGATCGCGCGACGAGATCGCGGAGCCGTTCGCACACGAATTCGAGGCCGTCGCGGCTGCCGGGCAGCACGCCAATCATCATCAGAAAGCCGTGCATCTGCCCCTGCGCACGGCGATGATGAACCGGCACGCCGGCCTGTTCGAGGCGCTGCGCATACGCTTCTCCTTCATCGCGCAACACGTCGTGCTCGGCGGTCACGACGATCGCTTCCGGCAGGCCGGACAGGTCGGCTTCCCGCAGCGGCGACGCGAGGCTCGAATGCCGGGCCGCATCGGCCGGCGCGTAGTGATTCCAGTACCACATCATCGCGTCGCGCGTGGTCAGCAACTGGTTCTCGGCGGCGACATACGAGGGCCGGTCGAACACGCAGTCGGTCACCGGATAGACGAGCAGCTGGCCGGCGAACGACATCGTGCCCTCGCGGCGGGCGAGCAGCGTCACCGCGATCGCGAGGTTGGCGCCCGCACTGTCTCCTCCGACGAATACCGGCAGTTCGGCGCCGAGCAGCGCGACCTGCGCGGCGAGCCACTGCGTGGCCTGCCATGCGTCGTGTACCGGCCCCGGGAACGGATGTTCCGGCGCCTTCCGGTATTCGACGAGCGCCACCGCGACACCCGCGCCGGCGGCGATTTCCCGGCACAGCGGCGTGAAGGCGTCGATCCCGCCGACGACCCAGCCGCCGCCGTGGAAGTACACGAGCAACGCCTGCGGGCGCTCGTCCGGCACGAACAGCCGTGCACGGAGCGTGCCGCCGTCGACCGGGATGTCGAGCGCGGCGGTGGTGCGCACGTCGGCGCCGGGGGACAGGATCGTGCCGATGCGGGCAAACGCCGCGCGCGCCTCGTCCGGCGTCATCAGGTGACGCGGCTTCGATGGCGTCGCGGCAAGCTTGTCCATGAACGCCCGGGTGGCGGCGTCGAGACTCATGATGGCGACCTCCGGGCGGCCGGGCGAAGCGGGGCGCCGTGCGAGGCGGTCGAGTGGTCCATGTTGTGTCTCCGTGATGTTGTCGTGTCAGGCGAGCGGTTTCGCCGGCGTGCGTCGCATGGCGTCCCGCCGCGCTGTCGGCCCGCCGATGCGAAGGGTGAGCCGGCCTACCGCGGGGGCTGCAATGCGCCGAGCACGGCGTCGACGCCGCCGAACAGGTTCCAGCCGAGCGTGGCGGTCGCGCCGGCATCGACGACGAGGTTGGTGCCGGTGATCGCGGAGGCCGCGTCGGACAACAGGAACGCGATCGGTCCGGCCAGTTCGCCGGGCGTGATCACGCGGCCGAGCGCGGTCTGGCGCGCCATCACGGCGGGATCGCGTTCGCCGCGTGCATAGCTGGCCTCGATCACGGGTGTGCGGACGGGCCCCGGCGACACGGCATTCACGCGCACGCCCTGCCGGCCGAGATAGACGGCGAGCGAGCCCGCGAGATTGATCATCGCGGCTTTCGACGGGCCGTAGGCGAGATGGGGCGTCGAGACCATCCCGGCGAGCGACGACAGCATCACGATGCTGCCGCGACCGCGCGATGCCATGCGCAGGCCGACTGCACGGCAGACCGCGTAGGCGCCGCGCGCGTTGATGTCCATGATGTGGTCCCAGGCCGGCAGGTCGGCCTGCAGCGGGCCTTGCGCGGGCGGGATCACGCCGGCCGCGAACACGAGAGCGTCGATGTCGCCGCATTCGCGTTCGACGGCGTCGATGCACGGTTCGATGCCGTCGACGTCACCGACGTCGAGCCCGTACGCACGGCCGCCCGTTTCGGCCGCCACGCGTTCGGCGGCCTGCGCGTCGCGGTCGACCACGATCGGGTTCCACGTCGCCGAGAGCGCGGCACAGCAGGCCGCGCCGATGCCGCCGGCGCCGCCCACCACGAGCACGTTTCTGCGCAATTCCATGTATTCCTCCCTTGACTTTGTATTTGCCGCGGCCCGGCTGCCCGCTCTGCGGCGTGTCAGCCCAGGCCGGCTGCCGCGCGTACGGCGAACACCGGATCGTCCGGGCCGCGGCGGCCGAGCGTCCAGGCCGGGTTGAGCACGTTGTCGGCCGGATCGACGAGTTGCGACTGGATGGCATCGAATACGGTGCGCCGCCGTGCGATCCGCCATTCGCCGTCGCGCTTCTCGAAGCGGTCGACGTAGCGGCCGAATACCTCGACCCGGCTGTTGTGCGTGCTGCCGACGTGCTTCGCGTCGAGCATCGAGCGGTGTTCGCTCGCTTGCGGCGCGATTTCCAGCCGCGCGAAGAAATACGTCTCGACCGCGGCGACGCTGTCGGACGCGAGCTCCACGAGGCAGTTGCCGAGAAAGTGCGTGGAGGTCAGCAGGCCGGGCGCATCGTGCCGCTCGCGCACCCACGCGATGAAGGCGTCGCGCGTGCCCTTGAAATCCGCGTGGTCGTCTTCGCCGTCCTCGAAGAAGGCGGCGCGCACGAGCGCCCAGTCGCGACGGTCGACACCGCGGGCGTAGCGCAGCATCACGTCGCGGATCAGGTCCTTGTCGATCAGTCGTTGCATGGCGTCGGACACGGCATGGGTCTCCTTTCGTTTGATGGCATCAACGATGAAGAGCCGGTGCGTATCGCGTCAACGCGCATCGCGCGGGTTTGCCGTACTTTGAAATTTCATCGGGTTTGCCGTAGCGCGCGGCCGGCGGCCGGCGCCGGCCGATTTCAATGTACGGCAAGGCCGCACCGTCGCCGTTGATGCAAGCGGGCATGCGGTCTTTCAATGGGTTCCTGCGAAACGCAATCATTTCAAAGGAGACACCCAACATGAACCAACCTCTCGACGTGCTGGATGCCGTCGTCGTCGGTGCCGGCTTCGGCGGGCTGTATGCGATCAAGCGGCTCACCGACGCGGGTTTCCGGATCCAGGCATTCGAATCGGGCGACGGCGTCGGCGGCACCTGGTACTGGAATCGCTACCCGGGCGCGCGCGTGGATCTCGAATGCTGGGACTACTCGTATTCGTTTTCGCCGGAATTGCAGGACGAATGGGACTGGCCGGAGCGCTATCCGACCTCCGCAGAACTGATGCGCTACCTGAACCACGTCGCCGACCGCTTCGACCTGCGCCGGCATGTCCGCTTCAATACGCGGGTCGAATCCGCGGTGTTCGACGAGCAGCGGAATATCTGGCGCGTGACGACATCGGACGGCAAGGTCACGCATGCACGTTTCTTCGTGCCTGCAACGGGCGTGCTGTCGGTGCCGAAGCCGCCCGAAATCCCGGGGATCGACACGTTCGCCGGTGAAAGCCATCACACGGGCCGCTGGCCGCATCATGAAATCGACTTCAGCAACAAGCGCGTCGGCGTGATCGGCACGGGCTCGTCGGGCATCCAGGTGATCCAGGCGCTCGCCGGCAAGTGCAAGCACCTGACGGTGTTCCAGCGCACCGCCGTGTACGTGGTGCCGGCGAAGAATCATCCGCTGACGCCCGAGATGCGGGCCCGCGTGCGGGCGACGTATCCGGAGCGGCGCGCGGTGAGCCGTCTCACGCGCTTCGGCATCGCGGTGCCGTTCCCAGTGGAATCGGCGCTCGACGCGACGCCGGAGGAGCGCCAGAAGAAATACGAGAACGCGTGGGAAAACAGCCAGCTGCTCGGTTTTCGCATGTGCTACGGCGACATCCTGTCGAACGAGGCCGCGAACGATACGGTGGCCGAGTTCATTCGCGGCAAGATCCGCGAGACGGTGCAGGACCCGGCGGTGGCGGAGAAACTGATGCCGCGCGGCTTCCCGTTCGGCACGAAACGCCCGTGCCTCGGCGACACGTACTACAGCGTGTACAACCGCGACGACGTGACGCTGGTCGACTTGAAGCAGACGCCGATCGATCGCGTGGTGCCCGAAGGGATCGTGACGAGCGAAGGGCTGCACGAACTCGACGTGCTGATCTACGCCACCGGCTACGACGCACTGACGGGCGCACTTACGCATATCGACGTGCGCGGCGTGAACGGCCGCCCGCTGACCGACAAGTGGGCGAGCGGCGCGAAGACCTATCTCGGCCTGATGACGAGCGGCTTCCCGAACCTGTTCACCGTGACGGGGCCGGGCAGCCCGGGGCCGCTCGCGAACATGTCGATGAGCATCGAGCAGCACATCGACTGGATCGCGCGCTGCATGACCGACCTGCGCGACGCGGGCATCGACCGGATCGACGCCGGCCAGCAGGCGGAAGAGGACTGGATGCAGCACGTGCAGGACGTCGTTGCGAAGACGCTCTATCTGAAGGCGAACTCGTGGTACGTCGGCGCGAACGTGCCGGGCAAGCCGCAGGTGTTCCTGCCGTATCTGGGCGGACACGGCAACTACCGCAAGAAGTGCGACGACGTCGCGGCGGCCGGCTATGCGGGCTTCGTGCTGACGCGGGCCGACGATCGCGAAACCGAATCGCAGAACGAAACGATTGGAGATGCAGCATGAGCAACATCAACGGACGCGTGGCCGGCAAGGTCGCGTTCATCACGGGCGCCGGGGCGGGGATCGGGCGCGCGGCGGCCGAGCTGTTCGCCAGCGAGGGGGCGACAGTCGTCGTGGCCGAATTCGACCCGCAGAGCGGGCAGGCGACCGTCGACGCGATTCGCGCGGCGGGCGGCACCGCGACGTTCGTGCGAACCGACGTCACGAGCGAGGACAGCGTACGCGACGCGATCGCGACGGCGCTCGAGTTCGCCGGGCGGATCGACGTGCTGTACAACAACGCGGGCGGCTCGACGTCGGTCGACGCGCAGGTGACGGATTGTCCGGCCGACGAGTTCTGGCGTGCGATCAAGCTCGACCTGTTCGGTACGTGGATCACGTGCAAGTACGGGATCGCGGCGATGCTGAAGACCGGCGGCGGCTCGGTCATCAACAGCAGCTCGGTGTTCGCGCTGGTCGGCACACGAGGCAAGGACGCGTACACGGCCGCGAAGGGCGGCATCTCGGCAATCACGCGCTCGATGGCCGTCGAGTACGCGCCGCATCGCATTCGCGTGAATGCGGTGGCGCCGGCCGTGACGGTCACGGCGCGCGTGGCCGGGCTGCTCAAGTCGCAGCCCGACGTGATCAACAAGACCGGCGAGCGCCAGCTGCTGGGCCTGATCGACCCGAAGGAGGTTGCGCTGACGGCGCTCTACCTGGCCTCCGACGAATCGCGGACGACGACGGGGCAGATCTTCCCGATCGACGGCGGATTCTCGATCTCGTGATGACGGAGAGCGCCCCGACGGCGCTCGCCCGCACCGCACGAAGGTGCACGGAAATCGCCGCGTTCGCGAGCCGGAACGCGTGCGGTTTCCGTGGCGCCGGTACGGGATCGCCGGCTCACCGCCCGCGCGCGTCGGCACCCGAGACGCGGAAATCCTGCAACCCCGTCACGGCCTCGAACCCGGCGATGCCGCTGCGCGCATTCGCGTCGGCCGCGAGGCGCCTTTCCCGCTCGCTGGCATGCACGCGATCCCATGCGAGCACCTTGGGCGTCATCAGCCGGTGCCAGAGCGGCGGAATCATCGCGACGACGATGGTCGTCAGATAGCCGCCGATCATCATCGGCGCATCGCGAAACGGTTCGAGCGCGTGATACGGCACTTCGCCCTGCGCATGATGATGCGAATGGCGCGTCAGGTTGAACATCGACCACGAGCTGATGCGCCGGTTCGTATTCCACGAATGACGCGGCTGGACCGGCGTCGCCGGGTCACGAACGATGCCGTAATGCTCCATGTAGTTGACGATCTCCAGCAGCGCCTTGCCCCACAGCGCGCAGAGCGTGAAATAGGCGGCCGTCCGCCAGCCGCCGGCGCCCCATGCGCATGCGATCAGCAACACGCTCATCAGGTGGCCGCGAATGACCGCGTTGAACGGCGTGAGCAGCCCGTGCCCGGCGCGCTTCAGGCGCTTTCCCTCGATTTTCCACGCGCTGACGTTGCCTTTGACCGTCGAGGCGAGCACATGAAAATAGACGTTGCGGCCGCGCGGCGCGGTGGCGGGATCTTCCGTCGTGGACACGTAGCGATGATGCCCGTACACGTGCTCGATCGAGAAAATCGTATCGAAGCTGAACGCCAGCAGCCAGCGGCCGATGAACATCGACACCGGGTCCCACGTGCGATGCGTCAGTTCGTGCGCGGGAATGGTGCCGATCATGCCGATCATCAGCCCGGTCAACAGCATGCCGGATACATGATGACCCCCGCCGGCCGCCGCGCGGGCCGCCAGCGCATCGTATCCGGTCGATCGTTCGATCAGCGCGCCGAAGCCGAGCGGGTCGGCCGCGCTGACCGACCAGACCGACACGAAGACGATCAGCGCCAGCAGCGGCAGGGCCATCCACAGCTGGAACGTCAGGATGCCGGGATGGCGCAGCACCGGTGTCGACGTATCGTCGCCGCAGATCGCGTCGCCGACGATGTAGAACGCGACGAGCGCGATGAAACAGGCGGTGATCCATGGGCCGCCCGCGACGAACGCGACGACCGACGCGATGCCGATGACGTGGAACAGAAAGTATTTCAGGTAATGGAACATCTCGGTGTCTCCTCCTCCATGCCGGTATTTGAAAGTCAGGCGGCTGCCTGCATGTCGTGCTGCGTGGTGAAGCGGTCCGCGTGAATCCGCGAGCGGGAGAGGCCGCGCGCGACCAGGACGTCGGTCGCCGCGTCGATCATGCGGGGCGGCCCGCACAGGTAGGCGTGCGTCTCCTCCGGCAGGTCGGCCGCGATGGCGTCGGTCACCATCCCGCGCGAGCCGCGCCATGACGAATCGGCCGGCTCGTCGGACAGGATCGGTTGAAAATCGAAGCGGCCCCGCCAGCGGGCGGCGAGGTCGTGAATCGTGTCGAGCGCATACAGGTCGTGCTGCGCGCGTGCGCCGAACAGCAGCGTGACCGCACGCATGGTGCGTGCCGCGACGCCGTCTTCGAGCATCGCGAGAATGGGTGCGAGCCCGCTGCCGCCGGCGATCAGGATCAGCGGGGCCTCGGCTGGGCGCATCCAGAAATCGCCGAGCGGGCCTTCGACGCTCACGGCATGGCCGACGAGATCGTGCGCATGAACGTGGCCCGAGAACACGCCGCCGGGCACCTTGCGGACGAGGAAATTCACCTGCGCATTCGGCCGCACGCTGGTCGCGAACGAGTAATGACGTGCCTCGCCGGGCAGCGACGCGATCGACAGCAGCGCGTACTGGCCGGCCTTGTACGGCAGCGATTCGTCGAGTTGAACGCGCAGGCGGACGATGTCGTGGGTCAGGCGGTCCTGGCCGATCACGCGGCCGTCGATCGTCCGTCGCGCGGCTTGCCGGCTCGTGTCGACGGCGATCGTCACGTCCGTTTTCGGGATGCTCTGGCACGCGAGGATGAAACCCTGGTCGAGATCGTCGTCGGACAGGATGTAGCCGGTCTGCGTCAGCTCCTTCACGCGCCCGTCGACGAGCTTGCACTTGCAGGTCGCGCAGCCACCGACACGGCAGCTGTGCGGGAAGTCGATGCCGTGGCGCAGCGCTGCCTGCAACAGCGTTTCCGCCGGCTCGACCGTGATGGCGCGATCGTTGATGACGGCCTTCACAGTCTTGGTTTTTGTCAGGAATCGGAACATGTTCTCCCCATGCGGCCGTAGCGATTGACGTGGCTTCATCGTAGGGAGCCGGCCGGCGTTACGGGAGTGCGCGAATTGACATCGATGGCGCATTTATTGTCAATTGATGTCCGTCGCTCACCCGGGAAACCCGACATGTCCGAGACGGACTTTTTTCTTCAACCGCAGTACGCGATCCAGATCGCCGATCAGCTGGTGCGCATGGGCGGGCGTCCGCCCGACTGGTTTGTGCAACTGCAGCATCCGGGGCCGAACGGCGAGCTGACGATCCGGGATTTTTCGTTCGACGCGTTCATGCGGCTGGTCGGCGATGCGCTCGACGCAACCGGCGAGCCGGCATTCGGGCTGCTGGTCGGTGAACGCCTGCGCGTCGGTAGCCACGGGGTACTGGGCTACGCAGTCGCCAACAGCGTGACGGCGCGGCAGGCGCTGGAACTGATCGAGCGGTTCGTGCAGGTGCGCACGTCGCTCGTTTCCGCGAAGCTCGAGATCGTGGGCGAACATGCGCGGCTCGCGTTCGTCGAACGTCATCCGCTGGGCGACATTCGGCAGCCGGTGATGGAAGCGATCGTGCTGACGATCAAGAATCTGCTCGACTACATCACGCGCGGCACGAGCCGCGCATCGTTCGTCGCGTTCCCGTTCGACGTGCCCGGCTATGCGGCGCTGTCGGGCGAGCTGTTCGGTTGCGACGTGCGCTATGGGGGCGACTGGGCGGGCATGGCGTTTCCGGTGGCGGAACTCGACCGGCCGCTCGGCACCAGCAACCCGCACGCGCTGACGGAGGCGGTGCGCATCTGCCAGGTCGAACTCGCGAACCAGAACCGGCAGCAGGCGTTTTCATCGAGGATCCGCCGGCTGATGTTCGAGAAGGTCGGCGATTTCCCGACGCAGCGCTCGACCGCGCAATTGCTGAACGTCACGCCGCGCACGATGCATCGGCGGCTCGCGGACGAAGGCACGTCGTACCGCGAGATACTGGAAAGCGTGCGTCACAAGCTGGCGATCGAGAGCGTGAAGTCCGGCAAGCTCAGCCTGCAGGAAATCGCGTTTCTGCTCGGCTACGACAGCCTCGGGAATTTCCGGCGCGCGTTCAGGCGCTGGGAGGGCATGTCGCCGTCGGAATATCGTCAGTCGATGTAGCGGCTGCGTCGGCGCGAAGGCCGCGGCTCCATTTCCTGCGCCATCTCCGCAATCTGCCGGCGCAGCCACCCGTACGCCGGATCGTCGTGCGTGCGCTCATGCCAGATCATCGTCAACGCGAACGGTGGCACCTCGACCGGCAGCTCGACGAGCGTGACCGGCATCGACTGCGCGACATGCTGCGCGAGTCGGCGCGGCAGCACCACCGTCATGTCGCTCTTCGCGACGACCATCGGCGCCACCAGAAAATGCGGCAGCCGCATCGCGATGCGCCGGTGCAGCCCTTGCCGCGCGAGGGCCGCGTCGACCCGCTCGCCGCCGCGGCCGCCGATCGTCACCAGCACGTGCGACAGTGCCGCGAAACGCTTCGGCGTCAGCCGTGCGGACAGTGCAGGATGCTTGTTGCGCATGATGCAGACCAGGCTGTCGTCGTAAAGCTTGCGACGATAGATGCCGGCGGGCAGGGTGTCGTCGTCGAACGCGCCGAGCGCGATACCGGCCGTGCCGTCCACCACGAGTTCGACGTTGTTGCCGCGTGACGGCGGCACGTCGAGATCCATTCCAGGCGCGTGCCGTTCCAGCCGCGCATTCACGTCAGGCAACAGCGTCAGCGCCATGTGATCGAGGCTCGCGATCGAGAACTGCCCGCGCGCGGTGGCCGGATCGAATTCGGCCGGCGCGACGATGCTGGCCGCTTCCGTCAGCACGCGCGACACGCGCAAGGCGAGCGACGCCGCGCGCGGCGTGAACTCCAGCCCCTTCGGCGTACGCACGACGACACGATCGCCGAGCAGCGTGCGCAGCCGGCCCAGCGCGCGGCTTGCCGCCGGCTGGGTCAGGCCGAGCCGCACGCCGGCGCGCGTGACGCTGCGTTCCTTGAGCAACGCGTCGAGCAGTTTGAGCAGGTTGAGGTCGACGGCGCGCAAATCCACTTCGTGCATGCTGGACATGATCGGTATGCATTTGAGTTATGTGAGGCCAGCGTACATCATCGAAGCCATCGCTCCAACGGGTGGAGCGGCTGTCGGGAGAACACATGTTCGTTGTTACGGGTGTCACCGGGCGCACGGGAGCCGTCGCGGCCCAGGCGCTGATCGATGCGGGCGTCACGGTGCGCGTGGTCGTGCGCGATCGCGCGAAGGCGGCGCGCTGGGCTGCGCAGGGCGCGGAAGTGGCGGTTGCCGATCTGGCCGACGCTGCCGCGTTGACGCGTGCATTCGCCGGGGCGCGCGGCGCGTATCTGGTCAAGCCGCCCAACTATGCACTGGAGAACCTGTTCGAACACGCGGACGTGACGGCGCGCGCTGTCGCCGAAGCGGTGCGCGCGGCGGGCTTGCCGAAACTCGTGCTGCTGTCGTCGGTCGGCGCCGATCGATCGAGCGGCACCGGCGTGATCGGAACCAACCGCACGGCCGAGCAACGACTGGCTGAACTGGGTATTCCCGTCGTGTTCCTGCGCGCGGCGTATTTCATGGAGAACTGGGCGCGCGTCGTCGATCCGGCGCGCACACAAGGCATCCTGCCGAGCCTGCTGGTGCCGGTCGAGCGCGCCATTCCGATGGTCGCGACCGAGGACATCGGCCGCATCGCGGCGGACCTCCTGCGTGAAGACTGGGCGGGCATCCGGAAGATCGGCCTGGAAGGGCCGGCTGTATATTCGCCCGCCGACATCGCCGCAATCTTTGCGCGCGCGCTGAATCGACCGGTGCGACCGGTGGCGCTCGAGCCTGCCGAGTGGGCCGGGGTACTCGCGATGAATCCGTTCTCGAGCGCGGCGATCAATGGATTCATCGAACTGAATCGCGGCCTGAACAGCGGCCACATCGACTTCGGGAGCGACGATACTGTCGAGCTTCGACGAGGGCGCGTGCCGTTCGAACAGGTCGCCGAGGAGATCCTGCGGGCGTGATGCCGCACGCCTGCAGGCGGTGCATTGCCGCGGTATCGCCGCGTTCGTGAACGGCGCTGCGGCACTGCCCTGACACGGGCGTCATCGCGTATGTCGAACGGCCGCAACGGACCGAACGGCGTCACGCGCGATCCGGCTCCGTCGCGGAGCCGGCGATTTCCCTGTCGCCCTTGACCTTTCCGGTCAACGCACCGGCGCGGCCGTGGCCAGCAGGCTGCGCAGGAACACCATGACCATGTGCCCGATCGGTACCTCGGACAGGATCGACTGCTGCAGCGACAGGCCCTGCGAGAGCCCCATGAACGCAATGGCCAGGACGGCCGGCGATTCGGGCGGCACTTTCTTCAGCCGCGCGAAAATCTGTTCGATGCAATAGGCGAGGCCATCGCGGTGGGCGTCCAGCAACGCCTGTGACGCGACCGCAAAAGCGGGGTTGCGGCGACCCAGGAGCTTGAACTCGACGCCCAGCACCGACCACTCGGGCTCGGCATCGACGGTCCGCGACCAGACATCCAGCGCATTCAATATGTCCTCCCCGGACGCGGACGGATCGCTCAGCGCCCGGGCGATGTCGGCCACTTGCGTCTTTGAACGCTCCCGCATCAGTTCGATGAACAACGCCTCCTTGCTCGCGAAGTTCGAATAGAACGCGCCCTGCGTATAGCCGGCCTCGGCCGCGATATCCCTGAGCGACGTGGCGCCGAATCCGCGGTCGACGAACAGCCGCTTCGCCGCGGCGAGCAAATGGGCGCGGGTCTGCAATCGGCTTTCTTCGCGGGTCAGCCGCGGGGGAAGGGGGGCCATGTTCATGGCCGGAAGGATATCAGTTGATATTTGAGATAGATACCATTACGATCGCGTTTCAAATATCACTCGATATTTGAAACGCAGGGCGCGATTGTGTCGCCGAATGTCGGTAACGGGGATCCCCGGGAGGACGTTCGTGTCGACGCGGGGGCGCGCACTGTGTGCCGGTGCGTGGCGGTGTGTCGTTGCTCTCGTGTCGCGTGCTTCGATGCGTCGACGCGAGCCGCTTGCCGATCGAGTCAATGCGGCCGTCACGGGGCGTCGTGAAACAGTCAGTTAGTCATGCGAATCATGCCGGTTCGCATGCGGATGCGGATGCGGGGCAGGAAGCAGAAGATGAACGCGAGCAAGACCTATGCGCAGCTCGTAGTCGAGCTGGCCGAACTGGACGAGGAAATCGAGCGAGCACGCGCACGCGAACGCGTCGATGCGATCGCGGAGGTTCACTCGCTGATGGATACCTACGCGATCAAGCATCGCGACCTGGTCGGCCGCAACGGCAGCCGGGGTTCGTACATCGTGAAAGTGCTGCCGGCGCGCTATCGCGATCCGGCGAGCGGGAAGGAGTGGAGCGGGCGCGGCAATGCGCCGCTGTGGATCAGGGGCAAGGATCGTCGTCAGTTCGTCATCGTCAAGCCGCCGTCCACCGGCAAGAAAACCAGAACCCGTTGACGGACGGCGCCGGGCTACGGCGCCAGCGGCTTCGCGGGTGCATGACCCGGCGGCGTCAGCACCACGAGCAGCGTCGCGCCTTCAGGCGACGGCGCCACGTACGCATGCGGCCGATGCGACGAGAAGAGCGCGCTTTCACCGGCGTGCAGCCGCGTCGGCTCGCCGTGCTCGAAGTGCAGCTCCAGTTCGCCCGACAGCACGTAGCAGAACTCGTCGCCCTCGTGGCCGGCGAGCCCGCCGGCTTCGTCCACCGTGCGCGCGTCGACCTGCATGCGCAGCGTGATCATCCCGGCCGAACTGTCGCGATGCAGCAGCGCGTATTCGTACGGGATGTTCGCGATGCGCGTCGTGACGATGTCGTCCGCGTGGCACACGCTCAGCGAGTTGCGATGGCGCGGCTGGTTGGTCAGCACGTCGCGCCAGTCGAAACCCATGCCTTCGATGATCCGGTGCAGCACGCCGAAGGTCGGCGACATCTTGTTCGTCTCGATGCGCGAGAACGTCGCCGCGGGCACGCCGGTCAGCTGGCTGGCCTCGTTCAGCGTGAGGTCGCGCGACTGGCGCAGCGCGCGCAGCCGCTGCCCGATCTGGTCGGCAGGCACCTGCAGGTGCTCGCGGCGCCGCGGTTTGAGCGGCAGCGCCGAAAGGATCGATGCGACGCGGGTTTTCTTGCTCATGATCGTCCGCCGGGGAGAATGTTTTTACCGATACGTAATGAAAATATACCGCATCGGTGCGAACCCGGGCGATCGATTGCATGACGCTTGTCGGCGGCGGATGTCGAGGCGTACACTTCCCCGGCGTCGACACGGCGAGAACGGGGCATCCACGATGTCTCGTTTTTTCGGCCCTTGAATTTACGGATATGTAAATTCAATGGGGTGTGCGGCACATCTCGTCCCGGCCGTCGGGAGGCGATGCCCTGCAGATGATGGATAAACGCAAGGCCGGCAGCGCGCTTTCACGGCCAGAAATTTACGTATCGGTAATTTCGGAGAGAATGACCATGAGTCTGCAAGACGATCGGATGAACGGCGCCTATCGCGCGGAAGGCTGGGTGCAATGGCCCGGCGAGTCGGAGTTGAGTTTCCAGTTCGCGCGCACGATCGGCGGCGCGCAGGAAGGCGCGAGCCTGATCAGCGAGTGCTTTCGCGCGGCATCACGCATGACGCCCGGCGATACCGAGAGCTGGTACCGCGAGTGGCAGGTGCTCGCGAAAGCCAGCGAGCAGCGTGCGCTCGACGCGTACGCGCGCGGCTTCCTGCGCACCGCGAGCAGCAACTGGCTGCGCGCGGCCAACTACTACCGGTCGTCGGAGTTCTACCTCGCGCATGACGACGCGCGGCGGCGCGACAGCTTCGACAGCGTCGAACGCTGCTCGCATCGTTATCTCGATGGGCTGACGCCGGCCGGCGAGGTCGTGCGCATCCCGTACGAGGGCGGCGCGCACCTCGACGCGTATTTCATCCCGTGTGCGGGCGGCGACGTGCGCTCGCCGGCGGTGATCGCATTCGGCGGGCTCGACGAGTACAAGGACGAACTGCTGCACGAAATGCCCAAGCATGCGCTCACGCGCGGCATGTCGCTGCTGCTGGTCGATCTGCCGGGGCAGGGCGGGACGCTGCGCCGGCAGGGGATCGTCAACCGCCCGGATACCGAAGTGCCGGTCGGCGCGTGCGTCGACTACCTGCTCACGCGCCGTGACGTCGATCCCGGCCGGATCGCGCTGTATGGCGCAAGCGTCGGCGGTGTCTATGCGGCGCGCGCGGCGTCGTTCGAAAAGCGCATCGTCGCGGTGGTCTCGGATTCGGTGATGTTCGACATGGCGTCGCTGTTCGCGAGCTGGCTCGATACGCCGGAACGGCTCATCTGGCGCCACCTGAAATGGGTGTTCGGCTGCGCGACGCCGCAGGAAGTCGTCGATAAGGCGCGGGATTTCCGTCTCCAGGGCGTGATCGACCGGATTCCGGTGCCGTACCTGGTGCTGCAGGGCACGGAAGACTGGCTCGGGCTGAAGACGGCGACCGATACCTACGACTACGCGAAGGCGCATGGCGTCGACGCGACGCTCAGGCTGTTCGATCCGGACGAAACGGGCGCCGCGCACTGCCAGGTCGACAATCCGACGCTCGGCCAGGAATTCATCTGCGACTGGCTGGCGGCGCGGCTGGGCATCGATCAGCGCGCGGTGAGGCAGCTCAGGCCGGCATTGGCGTAAGCCGCGCGACGGCACGCATCGACCTCGGGGAGACATCGTCCGCCGTCATGGCGCGGGTGATGTCTCCCGCGCGGCGCGTGCTTATCCGCGGCCGACGAACGGCATGGCCGTCGCCATGATCGTCATGTTCAGGATGTTCGTGTCCAGCGGCAGGTTCGCCATCTGGACGATCGCATTCGCGACATGCGTGACGTCCATGCGCGCCTCGGGCGCGAGGCTGCCGTCGGCCTGCGGGACCCCTTGCGTCATCCGCTCCGTGAGCGACGTCGCCGCGTTGCCGATGTCGATCTGGCCGCACGCGATGTTGTAGCGGCGGCCGTCGAGCGCCAGCGACTTGGTGATCCCGGTCACCGCATGCTTGGTGGCCGTGTACGCGATCGTATCGGGGCGCGGCGCATGGGCGGAGATCGAGCCGTTGTTGATGATCCGGCCGCCTTGCGGCGTTTGCGCTTTCATCAGGCGCCATGCGGCCCGCGCACACAGAAAGACGCCGGTCAGGTTCGTCGCGACGACGCTGTTCCACACGTCGAATTCGTATTCGTCGAGGGAGACCGGCGGCGCGTTGCGGCCGGCATTGTTGAACAGCACGTCGAGCCGGCCGAACTGCTGCGCGATCTGCGCGAACGCGTGGTCGACCGATGCTTCGTCGGTGACGTCTGCAGTAAATACGTGCGCGTCGCCGGCGGCGGCGCGGATCGCGTCCTGCGTTTCGCGCAACGACCCCTCCGTGCGTCCGAGCAGCGCGACGGTGTATCCCGCCTGGGCGAGCGCGATGGCCGCTGCGCGACCGATGCCGGATCCGGCGCCCGTGACGGCTGCGGACTTCTTCGAGACAGACATGGCTTGATTTCCTGCTGGTTGAATGACAGGTGAGGCTGCGGATGGACGATGACGTCGCTCCTTCGGCAATGTAGTCGAAATGCGCGGCGCACAGGTTCAAGCGACATCGTAAAGCACGCTCGATGTCGCGATGACTTCGACTACTTCTTCCGGCCGGGTGCGGCCTTCCGTGCCCGCGTGCCCGTCTCCGCAAACAGATCGACCACCACGTCGCGCAGCCACCGGTTCGCCTCGTCCTGATTGACCCGCGTATGCCAGAGCATGTGAATCGGCGCGCCCGGCAGCGTGACGGGCAGCGCGCGCCAGCCCAGCGAGAACGGGGCGGCGAGCTGCTGCGCGAGATGCTCGGGCACCGTCGCGATCAGGTCGGTGCGCTGCAGGATGTAGCCCACGCTCATGAAGTGCGGCACTGTGAGCCGCACCTGGCGCGCCACGCGGCGGCGCTTCAGCCATTCGTCCACTTGCCCGTGACCGGTGCCGGCCGACACGACGACCAGATGCTCGGCATTGCGCCACGCGTCGACCGTCAGCGGCGCGTCCTCGAGCGGATGCCCGCGCCGGAACAGGCACACATAACGCTGATCGAACAGCCGGCGCTGATAGAAGCCGCCCTTGAGCTGCGGCAGCAGGCCGATCGCGAGATCGACGCGGCCATCGGCCATTTCGTCGCCGAGGTTGACGCTCGTGTCGCGCACGGTATTGAGCGCGATGCCCGGCGCCGCCTGCGACAGGTGTTCGAGCAGCGCGGGCAGGAACACGACTTCGCCGATGTCGGTCATGCCGATCGTCAGCGTGCGCGCGGCGCGCAGCGGATCGAAGCCGGTCTCGGGGTTGAGCGCGGCATGCAGCGTCGCGAGCGCGTGCGACACGGGTTCCGCCAGGCGCAGCGCGAACGGCGTCGGCACCACGCCGCCCGGCCCGCGCACGAACAGCGGATCGCCGAGCCGGCGGCGCAGCTTCGCGAGCGCGTTGCTCACGCCCGGCTGGCTCATGTTCATCTGTTCCGCGACGCTCGACACGCGCCGTTCCTGCATCAGCCGCTGGAAAAGCAGCAGCAGGTTGAGGTCGATATCGCTCAGTTCCATGATTTTTGCCTTGCCCGGTTCATTGCATCCAGTGATGAAGCAGATTCCTTTCATTTTATTGCGGGATGAAAGTCCGCTCTTGAAAATACCGATACGGCACATGCAATCGACATGACCGCTGCGCACGCCGCAGACCCCACATCGGAACATCGGAGACACCTTCATCATGCAGACGAACCTGAAGATTGCGATCGTCGGCGCCGGGATCGGCGGCCTGACGCTCGCGCTCGCGCTGCGCGAGCACGGCATCGACGCGCAGCTCTACGAACAGACGGAGGTGTTGCGCGAAGTCGGCGCGGCCGTCGCGCTATCGGCCAATGCGACGCGCTTCTACGAACGCATGGGATTGCGTGCGGCGTTCGACGCGGTGTGCGCGGACATCCCGGGCCTCGTCTATCGCGACGGCCGCAGCGGCGCGGTGATCGGCCATCATCGCGGCGCCCCCGACTATCGCCGGCAATTCGGCGGCGCGTACTGGGGCGTGCATCGCGCGGATCTGCAGGCCGTGCTGTCGAAGGCGGTCGGCCTCGAATCCATCCATCTCGGCCATCGACTGACCGATCTCGCGCAGCACGCCGATCGCGTCACGCTGACGTTCGACAACGGTGCGCGTGTCGATGCCGATCTCGTGATCGGCGCGGACGGCGCGCGCTCGATCACGCGGCGCTGGATGCTCGGCTACGACGATGCGCTGTATTCGGGTTGTTCGGGGTTTCGCGGCGTGGTGCCGGCCGCGCGGCTGAGCCTGTTGCCCGATCCCGAAACGCTTCAGTACTGGATCGGGCCGCACGGGCACCTGCTGCACTATCCGATCGGCGACGACGGCGACCAGAATTTCCTGCTGGTCGAGCGCCATCCGTCACCGTGGCCGTCGCGCGACTGGGTGATGCCGTCGGAAGAGGGCGAGCAACTGCGCGTGTTCAGGGGCTGGCATCCGGCGGTGGTGCAGATGATTACCGCCGTGCCGATCAGCCAGCGCTGGGGGCTGTTCCACCGGCCGCCGCTCGGCCGCTGGAGCCGTGGGCGCGTGACGCTGATCGGCGACGCCGCGCATGCGCTGGTGCCGCACCACGGGCAGGGCGCGAACCAGTCGATCGAGGATGCGGTGGTGCTGGCGGCCCAACTGGCGCAGGCCGGGCCGGGCAACTGGCGCGAAGCGCAGGAAGCGTACGAGCGGCTGCGTCGTGGCCGCACGCGCAAGGTGCAGTACGCGTCGATCTCCGTGGCCGATGTGCTGCACCTGCCCGACGGGCCGGCCGCGCAGGCGCGCAATGCGCGCCTGGCCGAGCGCGACAGCGTGCAGCATCACCTGGACTGGATTCACGATTTCGACGCGCTGGCCGGGGAGCCGAGCGAACGGCAGGGCGGCACGTGGCTTTGATCCCCCAATCTTGAGCGCGCCATCTGGCGCGGCAGGCGCGCCGGGATCGTGCTCGCCGGGCATGACAGGGGTCGATGGCCGGCGGCCCGCCAGTTACCGGTCGGCCTGACGAAAACGGGCGGGGCAATGCCCGCCCGCCGTCATTTCACGCATTCGAGCGCGTACTTCAACCCCTGCCCGAGCAGCCCGCGCCATACGTCCCACGTATGCCCGCCGTCGACGATGCGCAGTTCGGACGGGTTCTGCGCGCGGCGCAGGTGCGTGTACAGCACGCTCGATTCGGCCTGGATCGTCAGGTCGTCGTCGCCGGCCGCGATGAACATCGGGATCCGCCAGCTGCGCGCGAAATAGCCGCGCATCAGCGCCGGATAGTTGAGCTCGTGCCATACGCGAGGGTCGAACTGCCGGTCGCCGAACACGCCGACGTAGCGTGCGGCGGAATTGAGCGGCGGCTCGTTCGCGTAGATCGCGGGGCTCAGCAGCATCGCGCCGCAGAACAGCCCGGGTTCGAGCAGCGAGAAGCGCAGCGCGCCGAAGCCGCCCATCGACACGCCGCCGATCGCGCGGCCCGCGCGCTGGTTCGACACCGCGAAGTGCGCTTCGACTTCGGGCAGCAGGTCGTTGAGGAACGCGCTCTGCATCTTCTCCTTGCGGTCGACGTACCAGTCGGTGCCGCCCTGCGGCATCACGATCACGACGGGCGGGATCTCGCGGCGCTCGATCAGCGTGTCGGCGGTGGCCTGCAGCCGGCCCTGCGTGACCCAGTCGTTCGCGTTGCCGGCATTGCCGTGCAGCAGGTACATCACCGGGTAGCGCGCACCTTCCGGGTTGTAGCCGGGCGGCAGGTAGACCGTGTACGACCAGTCGCGCTTCAGCGACGCCGAGCGGAACGTGCGCAGCACGACGCTGCTGCCCGGATTGAGCGCGGGCTCCGGGGCGGCCGACGGGGTCGTCGCGGTCTGGACGGCCGGCGGCGGCAGCGCGGGCGATACCGCCGGCGCGGGCGGCGTGGCGCGGGCCGTGGCGATGGAGCCGGCGATCAGGGCGATGGCGAACGGAAGGGCGAGTCGGCGCATGTCGAATCGTTTCAGGAGAGGCGCCGGCTATCGTAGCAGCGGCGCATGACGGCGCGGCGCGTCATCGCCGCGAACGGAACGGCAGCCGCGCGACGAGCGGCCCGTAGAGTTTGGCGACGAGATACAGCAGGCCCATCGCGACGACGTCGGCAATCAGGCCGAGCTTCACGTCGAGATAGCCTTCGGTCGCCTGGTAAAGCAGCGAATCGACGGCGAGCGAGATGCCGGTGCCTGCGACGAAGCACAGCAGCCCCTGCCGGCCGATCGTGCCGATCCACGGCATCGCGTGCGCGACCTTCTTCATCCAGCCGAGGTGCACGAGCTTCGCCGCGAGCCACGCGATCGCGAGGAAGTTCGCGAGCCGCAGCGCGCCGAGGTTCTGTTTGATCGACGGATCGGTCGGGAACGGCTCGATGCGCAGCCGGTAGTACGCGCCGGCCGCGACGATCGCGAGCGCCGCGGCTGTCAGCAGCCAGCCCTGCGGCTTCGGCGCGAGCGTCTGGTAGACGGGCTGGCAGCGGGCGATCACGCCGAACACGAACAGGAACTGCCACGCGAACGGATTGAAGTCCCACGGCGCGCCTTCGACGGTCGGCAGGAAGCGCGCGACGTGCGGCGCCGCGACCCACAGCGACCCGCTGAACGCGAGCAGCAGCCACGGCTGCGTGCGAGCGAGCGGCAGCGTGAGCGGGACGAGCAGCGCGAAGAACGCGTACATCGGCAGCACCGACGCGAGGTACGGCTGGCGGCGGAACAGCAGGATGTCGCGCAACGCGGCGAGCGGCTTGTGGAGCAGGCCGTCGAGGTCGTTGGTCGGCATGTTCGGGCCGTCGATCGCGAATGCGTTCAGCGCGGCCGTGATCAGCAGCATCAGGCCGGCCGTCACGAGGAATGCGCGGTAGATCTCGAACGCGCGCTTGATGAAGCGCTGGCGCGCGGCGGCTTCGTCGTGCCGCTCGGCGAGCGAGTTGTAGGCGATCGCGGTGGCGAAGCCGCCGAGGAACACGAAGACCTCGGCCGCGTCGCACAGCGCGTACGCGTGCAGCGTCACGCGCGACAGGATGCTGCCGCCGATGTGGTCGACGACGATGACGAGCAGCACGAGGCCGCGGAAGAAATCGAGCTCGGCGTAGCGGCCGGCCCGGGCCGGCGCGGTCATCGGACCGCCTCCCGGCGCGGGCCGCGGGCGCGGCCGGGAGG